>DATLWH010000779.1:0-5008 GCA_035576505.1 Thermoanaerobaculia bacterium
GATGACGGCCATGCTCGGTCTGGCCAAAGAAGGGATCTCTTCGCTCGTCGAGAAGCAGCGCGAGATCCTCGGGCCGACGCTTACGCGCGTCGATGGCCTGGCCCGCGAGCGGCTCAACAAGAAATTCCGCTGAGGCCGGCACGGCCGGCGGCGTTGGTTGCCCAAGGCTCCGCCACCATTCGTCCGGAAGGCTCAGACCGGTCCAGGACTTCTGAAGAGCACGAAAACCTCACCCTGGTGCAGGCCGAACCAGCCGCGGTAGGGGTAGCGGGCGATGACCCGTCTCCCTGCCAGCGGCTCGAAGGCAACCGAGTACGGACGGTCGGGGACTCCGAACTGGTGGATCCTGCGCATCCGTTGGTCGCCGCTGGAAAGCTCGTATAGATAGAACGGCTCGGCGCCGGCGTTGATCGCTGTGACGGCCACACCGCGCGCGCGAAGATCGTCGATGGCCGCCCAGCGAGCCCGGTTCCACGAGAAGTACTCCTGCACCGCGAAGGTGGAGAAGGCCGCGATCACGACGAGCGCGGCGATGCTGACGCCGCGCACCGCCCGCGATTGCCACGGCAAGAGGAGTGGCAAGGCCAGGACGAGCGGCCATGCCGAGTCGAACGAGTAACGGTCGACGTAAAGGCCTGAACCGAAGAGGGCCAGCGATCCGAAGAGAGCCGCGCCCAACGCCAGAAGCGAGGCGTTCGTGCGCGCGGCACGGCGCAGCACCGCCCAGATCAGAAACACCGCCAGGAAGACGCTGGCGTAGGTGATCACGAGCCGCGCCGCGTACGGGAGACGAAACGGATAGGCGCCTGGAAGCGCCAGCGGGCCCAGCCCGAAATCGGCAAAGATGTTGCCGGCGAAGATGTCGCAGCAGTACGGCGAGACGAAGTACGGCATGGCCAGCCCGATCGCCAGGAGCGATTGCACGCGCGCGAGCAACAACCCCGTGAGCACGCCGGCGATGGCGAAGTCCGGCTTCCGTAAATTCTTCGAGAAGATCACCGCCAGCGGCGCCACGAGCGGAAGAAAGAAGAGCGCACAGTTCTGGGCGTTGAACGTGGCGTAGTGATCGAGGACCGCCATCTGCTCCGGCAGCCGGAAAGTCGATTCCGTCCACATCTTGAAATGGACCGCGAACTCGGCTGGTGAGCCGGACAGCCATCCGGGCTCCAGAAGAAAGATCACACCGAACAGCGCGATGGTCCCCCCGATGACAGCGGCGTCACGCTTGCGGCGCCGCACCATGGCCAGGAGCAGCGGAGCGGCGAGAAGCGTGATGCCGGTCTGCCGGACGAAACAGGCCGTCATGGCGGCCGCGCAGCCGGCGAGAACCCAGGCCACGCTGTCGTCGTCAAACCCTCGTATGAAGCACGCCAGCGAGACGGCCGACGCGAACACGAACGGCACCTCGGTCATGAACGTGCACGACGACCAGAGAAAGATCGGGTGAAATCCGAGGGCGAGCGTAGCCACGATGCGGCCAAAGCGCGGCACGCCGGCGCGCAGCAACATCTGATGGACCACGATGAGCGTGCCCGCGGCCAGCACCAGCGTCGACAGGCGCAGGACGTCGAACGACTCCCCGAAGAACCACGTCCACAGCGCCCCCCACAACACCTGGGCTCTCAGACTGACCGCCGTGAACTTGGTGAAGTGAAAGTGGCCCGTCTCGGCGAAGCGCCAGGCCGCGAGCGCAAAGTCCCAGTCGTCGTCGATGGGGAAGTTGCCACGCGGGTTGATGAAGGCGACCGCGGCCAGCCACGCCGCAACCACGAGCACCTCTCCGCGGCGGAGGACGGCGAATGCTGAATGTCGGATGTTCAATGTTGGATGTTGAATGTTCAATGTCTTCGGGCGTCGTCGTGCAACCATTTAACATTGAACATTCAACATTCAGAATTCAACATTCGCGTTGTGAGCGTCACCGACCGCCGCGTCGCGGAGTGGCTCTTCCTCGTCACGCTGGCCACCTACGCCTACTTCTTCGCGGGAGGCGGCTGGAACCAGAACGCCACGTTCGACCTCACGCGAGCCATGGTCGAGCGGCACACGCTTGCCATCGATGCCTACGCCGGAAATACGGGCGACGTGTCGTTCGGCAACGGGCACATCTACGCGAACAAGGCTCCCGCCCTGGCGTGGCTGGCGGCGATTCCGTACGCGCCGCTCTACGCGTTCGAGCGGGCGCATGGCGCGGATGCGGGCAACGCCCAACTCCTGACCATCAACGTCTACATCTGTTCGCTCGTCTGCGTGGCGCTGCCGGGGGCACTCATCCCTCCGATGCTCTTTCTCTACGGGCGAAGGCGCGGCGTTGAGGCGCGCTGGTCGGCGCTCGTGTCGCTCTCCATCGCCCTGGTGACGCAGCTCCTCCCCTATGCCACGATCCTCATGGTGGCCGTTCCGAGCGCGGCCCTGCTGCTGTTCGCGCTGACGACGCCTCGCCGCGCGCTGGCGGGCTTTGCGGCGGCGCTGGCCGTGGCCATGAACTACCTCTGCGCGCCGGCCCTCGTCCTTTTCGCCTTGGCCGGGCCGCGGAAGAGCTGGCTCCGCTACACTGCCGGTTCGCTCGCTCCGCTCGGCGCATTGCTCGCCTACCAGCGCATCTGTTTCGGCGGTTTCTTCACGACGAGCGTGGCTGTTACCGATCCCAGGTTTCTCACGCACGGCGCTCCTCTCGGCGTCCTGCAATGGCCTTCGCCGGCGGTGCTTTACGGGATCACGCTTTCCCCCTATCGCGGTTTCTTCTTCTTCGCGCCGCTGATGGCCGTGGCCATTCCGGGCTTTCTGGCCTGGTGGCGCCAGGAGCGCATGGCCTGCGCGGCCGCGATTGCCGTGATCGCCGCATTCCTTGTATTCAACGCCAGCTTCAACGGATGGGAAGGGGGCTTCGGCATCGGCGGGCGTTACCTCGCTCCGCTCATCCCGCTCTTCGGCATCGCGCTGCTGCACGTTCTCCACGTTCGTTGGCGCGCCTTGGCCGGCGTGGCGGCGGCGCTGTCATTCACGATCAACTTCGCGGCTGTTGCCGTCGATCCACAACCGTCGGGCACGATCCCGCGTCCGCTGACGCAGTACATCGTCCCGCTGCTGCTGCACGGCCATTTCGCGCCGACTGTGCCGATCACCCCTCCGTGGTCGGCGGCGACGTTTACCGGCCACACATCCGTCAACCGTTTGTCGCTCGACGAGGGCGTCGTCTTCGCTCGCCACGCCCCGGGGAGCGAGGCTTCCGAGTGGGCGAGCTTCAACCTCGGCGAGCTGGCAACGGGGCCGGGCGACGCGCGCTCGTTGATCCCGATCGCGCTCCTCATCCTCGGCGGGGGATTCGTGATCGGACGATTGGCCAGGAAAGCAGCAGCAGCGCCGTGACGACCGCTCCGGCCAGACCCCCGTAGAAGGACGCGGGGAAATAATGAACGCGCACGTCCCAGTCGCCCGGCGGAATCGTGAAGCCGAGGAACACACCGTTGACCGGCTGCGGCGCGATGCTCTGGCCGTTCCGGGTGACGCGCCATCCCGGCCACCAGGGCTGGCTGCTGACGATGAGCGCGTGCCGCTGTGAACGGATGTGGAGGCGAAAGGCGGTATCCCCAGCCTCGACGATGTCGACGGCCGGATCGCTCTTCGGCGCCAGCAGGTCCTGCCGCATACGATCGCTCTCGACCGGCAGGACGTTGACGACGGTCTGCCTGGCCAGGTCATGCTCGGTGAGAGTCTGTGCGAACCGGTCGTGTGCGAACGCCAGGACGATGTCGTGCGCGGCGAAGAACCGAGGCTTTACGTCAACGTTCTCGAAAATGCGTCCGTCGCGGCCCTCGTAGATGAGGTGGTAACGCCGACCATCTGTCGGATCGAACTTGGCGTCGCCGATCACGTAGCGGACGTTCAGATAGTTCAGCAGCGGCGTCTCGACGTTCTGCCACTTTGCGAAGTAGTCGTTCGTTGCCAGGTTTGTGAGGAGCCGCATGACGCCGAGGTAGTGACCATAGGCCATCGGATCATGCGTGCGGATGTCGGCCAGGCCGTACATCGCCTGCGCGTTCGGAAACAGCGCCGCGCCGATACCGACGATGCGGAACGGCGCATTGCGGGGCGCGGCGGCCTGCAGCCGCTGGAGAGTGTCGATCAGCGGGGTCTTCGGATACATCGCCTCGACCGGAAGGACCGGATTCCAGCCATCGGAGGCGGTCCACAGCTCGGCGATGATGGCGGCGCCGACGAGCATCGTGGCGATGTGCCGCGCCCGGCCGTGCAGCACGAAGAGCGCCGAGAGCACGAGGACGAGGATGCTCGGAAGGATGGCGATCACCGCGGTGTCCTTCGCCGCCGCCCCCGGGAACCGGACCGTCAGCATGACGTAGAGCACGATTGCCGCGGCTGCCAGCACGCCGAGAAGAAACGGTGTCGATCGCTCGCGCCGGGCTGCGTCGATCGCCGCCGCGGTCAACGCCGCCCCGATCCAGCAGAGCAGCAGACGCAGCCGTGCATTCGCGGCAAGACGGAACATCAAATGGAAGACTGAGCTGATGACCGGCCAGTTGAAGACGATTCCGGCCGCGATCAGCGCCAGGATGACGAGGAAGAACTCACGGCTGCGGAAGCGGCGCTCGGCGATGGCGCGGAAGAGAAGCGCAAACCACGAGGCGATTCCGAGAATCCCGGCAAAGCCGGTGATCGACTCCGCCGTAGCCGGCCCCCACGGCTTTTCCATCGGCGCGTGCCCGTAGAAGTTCGGCTCGAATGTGCCGATGGCAGACCGGAAGTCCGAGAAAGGCGGCTCGTCGTTGGCGTGAACCTGCAGTTCCTGAAAGCGCCGCGACTTCTTCACCGTCTCGGCGAACGTGGCGATGAACGGCGCGGCCAGAAGCGCGGCGGCGAAGATCGCCGCCGCGGCAAGGGCAAGCGCACGGACCGTATCGCGGCGGGGCACCGGGCGCTCGACGAACGCGATCCACAGCGCGAAGAGCCCTCCGAAGAACGTCACGTGCGTCACGGTCTCGGGGTGGCC
>DATLWH010000780.1:0-2449 GCA_035576505.1 Thermoanaerobaculia bacterium
GCAGAAAGGCAAGCTTCTTCATGGCGCGACATTGTAGGGCAGGGCCGAACCTTCGCTTTACGGTACGATCCTCGTATCCATGGCCGGCGACGATCCCAAAGCGAAGCGCTTCGACCTGCTTTCGAGCAGCGAGAGCGGCCTCAGTTACGTTCGCGAAAAACGCGGCGGGACGATGCGCGTACTCACCGAGAGCGAGCTGGCCGATTTCAACGACCCGCCGCCCTGTCCGCAATGCGCCGAGCAGTTCGGTTGCGAGCACTTCAACTGCGCCGGCGAACCGATGCTCGGCGAGGACGAAGTCGAGGCCCGCGTTCCCTCCGAGTGGATGGGGTTCGCCCGTGAGCAGGGTGTGAGCGCGCAGGACCTCGAGCGCCTCGGGCGAATCGACCAGCACGAAGGCGAATACCGTTTCTCCGGAACGGACGCCGATATGCGGACGCTGGAACTGGTGCTGCTGCTGAATGAGACCAGGTAACTCGACGCTGGGGTCGGTTGTCGGGAGTCGGGGGTCGGAGAACACCGATGCGTTGCCGACCCCGACCGTTGCTGCCTCCGACCCCCGACCCCCGACTCCCGACCCCCGCTCTGTGAGCCACCTCTTCGGCCTGCTACCCACAGACCTCGCCTCGCATCTGCGAACGCACGGCGTGGCAATCCGCGACGCCGAGGCAAGGCGGGTGATCGCTCACGTCATCGCAAACGGGAATGACGGTTTCCCCTCCTCGCGACCAGTTCCCCGCGCCGTCGAGGAAGCGGTCGAGCGATTCACGACGCGCGCGCCGCTCGAGGTCATCGAACGCGCCACCGATCCGGGCGACGGCTTCGTCAAATACCTCTTTCGCCTGGCCGACGGTGCTCTCGCCGAGGCCGTTCGCATTCCGCTGGAAGCCGAGGGAAAATTCACGATCTGTATCTCCAGCCAGGCCGGCTGCGGTATGGGCTGTACCTTCTGCGCGACCGGGCGCCTCGGCCTGATCCGCAATCTCGAGCCGTGGGAAATCGTGGCCCAGTGGATCGCCGTGCGCGACGAAGCGCCGGGCACCGTCACCGGCGCGCTCTTCCAGGGTCAGGGCGAGCCGCTCCACAACTACGCGGCGGTCATGCGCGCCGCGGAGATCCTCGCCCATCCGTGCGGCGGACGCATCGCGGCGAAGAACATCACGATCTCGACGGTCGGTCTCGTCCCGCAGATCCTCCGTTTCGCCCGCGAGCGGCAGCCGTATCGACTCATCGTTTCGCTGACCTCGGCCATCGACGAGCGCCGCCGGACCTTGTTGCCGTCCGCGTCGGCCTGGCCTGTTCGAGAGTTGGCCGAGGCGGTTCGCACGTACCAGCAATCGATCGGCGGACGGGCGACGATCGCCTGGGTAGTCCTGGGCGGAATCAACACCGGCATCGACGAGGTGGCGGCATTACGAGCGCTCTTTGACGGCGTACCGCTGCGTCTGAACCTCATCGACGTCAACGACGCCCGTCCCGACGGCTACCGCCGCGCCACGGACCCCGAGCTATCCGCCTTCCGCGACGAGCTCCGCACCCTCCGCATCCCGATCGTCCGCCGCTACTCCGGCGGCGCGGCGCGCCACGCGGCGTGTGGAATGCTCGCCGCGATGCAAAGCGCGTAGCGCCGTCTCGGGGTAACGCAGTCTCGCGGCGTGTGGCCTGGCGATCAGCCGCGAGACCCCGAAACCCCAAGACCGCGAGACCGCGACTACGTCCCACCCGAATCGTCTGCCGACGGTCCGTAGATCGACGGCACCTTGCCACCCATCGGACGGATGTAGGCGCTGAGCTGGCCGCGATGATGAATGGAGTCGAGGAAGAAACCCCAGAAGATGTCGCCGATGGTCGACTTCCACGCTTCCTGTCCGCCGAAGAGGAAGCGCCCCTCCCCGTCCCACCGCGAGTCGTCCATCGTGCTTACGACCGAGCGAAGCTTCTCGGAGTTCTTCTCGTACGCGGAGGCAATCTCCTCCAGCGTCGACGGCCGCGGCCGTGCTTCCCAGTTGATCGCACCGCTGGCGTCGACCTCTGCCAGAACGCGAATCTCCTCGGCCAACTGCCACGCCAGATCGCCGGCGCTCGCCGAGCGCTCATGCGGCTTGTAATCGAGTTGATCGGCCGGCAGCGCGCGCAACACGCGGACGAAGGCCGGCTGATCCTGCCCCCAACGTTGCTCATAAAACGTACGATTCGACATCCGTTCTGCTCCTCTTCTTGTTCAGTCCCAAGGCTTCGAAAAGTCTATCCCGAGGAGTCCGGCGAGGAGCGATTTCCGGTCGCACCGCGCCGGGGCCAGAGAGCGGGGACGTGCGGCGTTCAGCTCTGTTCTCCTCAGAGTAGAGTGCGATCAGCGCCTCCCACCCACTCCCGCAACTCCCGATACAGCGCGGCCAGATCGTCCGGCTGGTAGTTCGCATTCAGCCCGCTCGGATTCGGCAGGATCCAG
>DATLWH010000781.1:0-4616 GCA_035576505.1 Thermoanaerobaculia bacterium
AGCTTGATGTCGTGAGAGACGAAGAGGCGATCGGAGCGGAGCAGGTCGTGGAGCGCCTCGCGCAGTTCCGGAGTACCGCCGACGGAGCCGGCGATGGGAACGATGAGGGACTCGGCTTGCTTCACCGAGAGCGAGGCGCCCATCAGATCGTCGTGCGCTTCGGGCGTCATGGACTCGAACCAGATGGCCACTTCGTCCGCGCCGGCGGCAAAATCCCGAACCTCGTCCGCGCTGCCGGCGATGCGGTAGTCGCGTTCAACCGCAGGCGCTGCGGGCAGGAACTCCTGCATCAACGAGGCGAACTCGAGGCGTGAAAAGACGTCATGCAGTTTGGCGCGATCGGGCTCCTGACGTTTCAGCTTCTCGAAGTCGATATCCTCCACCGACAGGTCGCACTTGATGCGGGCCAGCTCGCGCGAGGTGAAGGCCTTGTCGCGATTCTCCTCGAGCTTCTTGCGCTGCGCGGGCTTGAGCTTGTCGAGGTTCTCGTATACCCCCTCCAGCGAACCGAACTCCGTGATCAGGGCCTTGGCTCCCTTTTCACCGATACCGGGGACGCCCGGGATGTTGTCGATGGCGTCGCCCCAGATGGCCATGACGTCGACGACCTTCTCCGGGGGCAGGCCGAAGTTCTCCTCGACTCCCTTCGCGTCGTACAGGACTTCGCGGCCGGTGTGAAACAGCTTGATGCCGTCGCCGACGAGCTGGAAGAAATCCTTGTCCGAGGTCGCCAGAACGACGTCGTAGCCGCGGTCGCGGGCGACGCAGGCCAGAGTGCCGAGAAGGTCGTCCGCTTCCCAGTCCTCGACGCCGATGACCGGAATCCCGAAGCCCTCGAGGACCTCGTTGACGAACGGCAACTGAATAGCCAGATCGTCCGGCATGGGACGGCGGTCTTTCTTGTAATCCTCGAACGCCTCGTGCCGCGTCTTCGCTCTGCTGATGTCGAATGCCACAGCGATGCAGTCCGGTTCGAAGTCCTTCAGCAGCTTCTTCAGCGTCTGCGTGAAACCGTAGACCGCGTTCGTGGCCAGGCCCGACGAATTCGTCAGATTGCGAATGGCAAAGTAGGCGCGATAGACGTTGTTGGATCCGTCGATGAGGAAGAGGGTGGGGCGTTTCTGCGGCATCGGAGGGCGCGATTATAGGGCGGTGGCCTGTGCCGCTCTCACGATGACAGTCGCTGCTGCTCTTCTCCCAGGACCTCCGCCCGGGCGGCTTCGACCGCCAGGAGGATTTCCTGATAGAGGTGGAACGCCAGGTCGCTGTTCAGCGGCACCGTGGCTCCGCGGTTGACGATCTCGGCGATCTGCGCCGCATAGTGTGATGCCGGAGGGAGCCGTTCGCCCGATAGATGGATCTGGCGGAAGCCGAAGAGCAACTCTTCCCGCAGCGACTCACGAAACAGGCCGCTTTCGCAGTCGTTCTCGAGATTCTCGTAATCGACATTCATCGGATAAACGAATCCATGAGGCTCTGGTCGGCACCGTATGCCGCTCTCACGCGTACACCGTCGAGCGCGAGGCGTGGTTCCAGACCTCGGCCGCGAAGGAAGGCCGCGTAGGCGTCGCGGAACGCCCGCGCATGATCCGCGTTCTCCCATCGCGTCTCGACCAGCACCGTCGGATCACACTGCACGTTCTGGGCGACGGTGACTCGGTCATCGATCCAGCCGGAACCGGCCTCACCGACCAGAAAACGCCAGTGGAACTCGCCGAGGTGCTCGACAGTCAGCACCCCGTGAAGCGGAGACCTGTCGTCGAACGGAGGCCGTGCCGCGTTGGCGATGCCGAGGCGCGCGAAATACTCTGCCGGATGAAGCACCTCACGAGTCGATCGAGGCGGATTCTCGTCCATCCTGTCGACCATCTTCCACCCGCCGCGACGGTAGCCGTCGATCACCAGCTTCAACCCCTCCGCGTACGGGAACTTCAGCGATTCGGCGAAATACTTCGGCGTCGACGAATCGATGGTCTTGTCCGCGCCGCTCAGCGAAGAGGTAAGGAGCGACAGCACCTCCGGGTTGGCCAGGACTTCGTCGAGTTTCTGACCCGCGCCATCGAGGACATAGTCGAGCATCACGAGAGTCGCTTCCCCTTCCATCAGGGCATGGAGGGCCAGGCTGCCGTCGGTGTCCTTCTGCAGCGCCTGATCGAGGGCGCCGGCGTGAAAGCGCTGATCCTGTAGCGCATGCGTCAGTTCGTGGATGGCTACCGACTCCCGGAGCACGTCGCTGTCGAGCATCCCGGCGGCAGCCGGAGGCAATTGATCGATCGCGAAATAGGTGTGGGTCAGCGGGTCGTAAAAGGCCAGGACCTGCGACTGATAGAGATCGAGCATGCTGCCGACGAGGTCGGTCGTACCGCCATCGACGAGTTGAAGGGTCCGCAGAATCAGGGCGTAATCGTCCGGCGAGTAGGGGAGCGACTTCTCCATCTGCGCGCGCAACACCTTGGGCAGTTCGGCGCGTGTGAGGGTCCGCTCCGCGACCGGATGGACGAACGTGAGCCCGCGCAGCCGTTCGACCGTCTTCATCTCCGCGTCGAGTGAGGCGGCGTGCGCGGCCGCCGAAACGAGCACGATGGTGGCGACTACGCTGGCAAGCCGTTGGGACATGCGGTTGGGAACGGCATGGCCGTGCGGGCGATTCCTAAGGAAGCGGGTAGGGGAAAAAGAACGGAAAACGGGGCCGCCGCTTTCACTCTTCACTCTTCCCCCTGCACTCTTCTACAATGCCGCCTGTTCAAAAACTGATGGAACGTGACGGCGAGCGGATCGAGATCACCATCAGCAGCCGGTTCGAGAACATCGAGCTCGTGCAGGTGATCGCGGAGCATCTCTGCGAAAACGCAGGGATGGATGAGGACGGCTCGCACTGGATCGGCATGGCGGTCCGCGAGGCGGTGGCGAATGCCATCAAACACGGTAACAAGCTCGACGTCAAAAAGAAGGTCAACGCGACGTTCGAGCTGAATGGTCACGATCTGGCCATCACCATCTCGGACGAGGGAACCGGATTCGATCCGGAGAAGGTGAGCGATCCCCTCAATCCGCAGAACCTGATGAAAACGAGCGGCCGCGGGATCTTCTACATGCGCACCTTCATGGATCAGATCCGCTACTCGTTCGATGCCGGCGGGGGTACCTCCCTCGTCATGACGAAAAACCTCGCCAAAGGAACCGGCATCGCCAGCGGCAAAGCCTGATATCTTCCGCGTCCGGCGTCTCGCGTGCCGCGGACACATACAAAGGAGAAGAGAGATGAAAGCCACCACTCGCGACGTAAACGGAATCGCGATCATCAAGGTCGATGGCAAGATCACGATCGGCGCGGGCGACCAGCAGCTTCGCGATGTTATCGCCAATGCGAACAGCAATAAGATCCTGCTCGACCTCTCCGGAGTGACGACGATCGACTCGTCGGGCATCGGTGAGCTGGTCGGCTCCTATACGACCGTGACGAACAAGGGCGGCAAGCTCAAGCTGCTGCACCTGCCCGCCAAGTTGAACGAGCTACTCCACGTCACACAACTCATCACGGTCTTCGAGGTCTACGAGAACGAGCAGGAAGCTCTGGCCAGCTTTTAGGCCGGCACGGCCGGCCGCTTGGCGGCCTCGGTCACCATCTTCGGCGATCACAAGTGGGCCGGATTCTCCAACCGCGAGTCGGACTGGAGAGTCCGACCTGCGTGCCGGACTGAGAGTCTGATCTACATGGCGGACTGAAGAGTCTGAGCCGACGATCGGACTTGAGGTCCAGCTTAGCGTCCGCTCCTCCGCGCAGCCCGCCCCGCATCATTCATCAGCCGCCGGGACGCCGCCTGCGGGGCGACTGCGCGGGCTGCGTTTCGTCGACCCCCGACCGAGGACCCTGCCAGCGCATGGGAAGCGCATTCGTAGTTACCGTTTCGTTGCCCTCGACCCATTTCGGAAAGATCTCGGCAGCGAGCTTCGGATCGCGTACCGATCTCTCCGGGATGTCGATGAGTTTCACGAAGGGCGCCGGATCCGTGAGGAAATTGACCCGGATCTGCAGTGCTCGCGGTTTCGGCGACCACGAGCCTGGCGGCACTCCTATGTTGATGCGGGCGCCCGTCTTGAACGAGCGCCGTTCGCCCGACGGAATCGAGATGAGCCGTGGCAGGAACTCTTCGCCGGGGATCTCCGATCCGATGACGATCGTGACCGTGCTCGTGTCCGGATCGTAGTTCGATTGCGCGAGGAGGTCGGCGACGAGGATCGGCGTCGAACGCTGGTTCGTAATGTCGTACTTGATGGCGATGCTGGCTCCCTGCACCATGTCCTCGCCGTAGATCTCGGCATCGACGCGAACGTTGCTCTCGGTGCCGACCATGCGCCGCGGCTCTTTCATGTCGATGCTGCTTGGCTTCGAGGCCGGCACGGGTGGCGCCGTGGAGTTGCAAGCGACCGCCAGCAGCAGAGCCAGGAAACAGGCAACGCGTTTCATGAGCGTGATCCCCCATCCGCAAATTACTACTGTTCGCTTGCGGAAGTGAAAACAAACGCACAAATGAAAGGGCCTCCCGTGAGGGAGGCCCGATGATTGTCTGATTACAGGCCGCGTTTTTTGGCGCGGATGTTCCGCCGGCTGCCCT
>DATLWH010000782.1:0-8129 GCA_035576505.1 Thermoanaerobaculia bacterium
ATTCCCGGGATGGCGTTCAGCTTGGGACGGAGGGAGGCGATCATGTCGTCGATCGTGAAATCGCGCTCGCTCTTCGGCGTGGTTCGGATGGAGATGATGCCGTTGTTGCTCGCGCCGCGGCTGCCGCAGGTCGAGAAGAACGTGGCCACGCCCGGCTCTTTCCCCACGATCGCGGCGGCTGCCAACTGATGTTGCACGAGATCGGGGAAGCTGATTCCCTGCTGCGCCTCGATGTTGATGAAGATCTGCCCCTGGTCTTCGTTGGGGATGAAGCCCTTCGGAACGAGCAGGAAGAGGACCACCGTGGCCGCGAGAATGACGATCGAGAAGATGAGCGTCGTGGCGCGGTGGCGCAGCGAGATGCGCAGGCCACGCTCGTAAAGGTGGAGCATCCCGTCGAAGAAGCGTTCCGATGCCTGATAGAGCTTCCCGTGATGCTGGCCGGTGTGCGGGCGGAGGAACATGCCGCTGAGGAGCGGCGTGAGCGAGAGCGAGACGAAGCCGGAGACGAGGATCGATGCGCCGATGGTCACGGCAAACTCGTGGAAGAGCCGCCCAAGGATGCCGCCCATGAAGAGGACCGGGATGAAGACGGCCGAGAGCGAGATGGTCATGGAGATGATCGTGAAGCCGATCTCCTTCGATCCCTTGAGAGCGGCCTCGAAGGGCTTCTCCCCCATCTCCATATGACGCACGATGTTCTCGAGCATGACGATGGCGTCGTCGACGACGAAGCCGACCGACAGCGTGATGGCCATGAGCGAGAGGTTGTCGAGGGAGTAATCGAAGATGTACATCACCGCGAACGTGCCGAGGATCGACAGCGGCAGCGCCAGGCTGGGGATGACCGTCGCGGAGACGTTGCGCAGGAAGAGGAAGATGACCAGGACGACCAGGAAGAGCGTGAGCAGCAGCGTGAACTTCACGTCGGCAACGGAATCGCGGATCGACTGCGCCCGGTCACGGTGGATCTCCAGATTGACCGATGCCGGCAGCTCTTTGCGGAAGGTCGGCAGCAGACTGCGGATGCTGTTCGCAACCTCGACGGTATTCATGCCCGGCTGCTTCTGGATGGCCAGAATGAGGCCGCGCTTGTCTTTGAACCATGCGGCCGTCTGGTTGTTCTCGACGTCGTCGAGGACGTTGCCGAGCTCCTCGAGCTTGACGGGCGCTCCGTTGCGATAGGCCACGGTCATGGGCCGGTAGTCCGCGGCGCGCATGAGCTGCCCGTTGGACTGAACTGTATAGGCGGTGTGCGGCCCGTTCATGACGCCCGTGGGGAGGTTCACGTTGGAGCTCTGGACGGCGCTGACGACCTCGTCGATCCCGAGGCCGCGCGCGGCGAGCTGCCGCGGATCGAGCTGGATGCGCACGGCGTATTTCTGCGCGCCGTACACCTGCACCTGGGCCACGCCCGGCACCATGGAGATGCGCTGGGCCATCTGCGTCTCGCCGTACTCATCGAGCTCGTTGAGCGGCATCGTGTCGGACGTGAGGGCGAGGAAAAAGACCGGCGTGTCGGCGGGATTGACCTTGTTGTACGACGGCGGCGTCGGCATGTTCGGCGGAAGCTGCCGGGCGGCCGCGGCGATGGCGGACTGCACATCCTGCGCGGCGGCGTCGATGTTACGGCTGAGATTGAACTGAAGGGTGACCGACGTAGAGCCCAAATACGACGCCGACGTCATCGAGTCGAGGCCGGCGATCGTCGAGAACTGCCGCTCCAGCGGTGTGGCCACCGAGGCCGCCATCGTCTCCGGGCTGGCGCCGGGCAGCGACGCATTGACGTTGATCGTCGGGAAGTCGACGTTCGGCAGATCGCTGACCGGCAGTTGCCGGTAGGCCATGATGCCGAACAGAACGATTGCCAGCATGACCAGCGTGGTCATGACCGGGCGGCGGATGAAGATGGCGGAAATGTTCATGTGGGCTCGCTTCGCTCGCGGGGTGTGGGGAGTGGGGGGTGGGGGGTGGGAGAAAAGATCGGCGTACGACGCCTGCCTTGCTCCCACTCCCCTACCCCCTACTCCCAACCCCCCTGTTCTTCATGCGGGGAGTGGCGTGTAGAGAGTGGGGTGTGGAAGACGTAGCTCCCACTCCCTACCCCCTACTCCCCACCCCCCTGTTCTTCACATCCACCTTACTGGTCGACGACAGCCGGAGCTGGCCGTCGGTGACGACGGTCTCGCCGGCGGAAAGGCCGTGATCGATGATCGTTTGCTGGTCGATGGCGCGGAATACGGTTATCGGCCGCATCTCGACGCCCCCACCCTTCACCAGCCAGACATACTGCCCGCGCTGACCGACCTGCACGGCCTGCGAAGGGATGACGATGGCATTGGGACGATCGGCCAGGGTCATGGCCACGTTGACGAACTGGCCGGGCCAGAGCGCGCGGTTCTGATTCGTGAACGTCGCTTTGAGGTTGATCGTGCCCGTGGTGGTGTTGACGTTGTTGTCGACGAAGGTCAGGAAGCCCGTGGCGATCTGCGGACCTCCGTTCTGGGGGAGGGCCGCCACCGGAACGTTGCCGAGACCGCGGAGGCGTAGCTCGTTGAGCTGCGATTCGGGAACGGAGAACGTCACGTACACGGGGGCGATCTGATTGATCGTCACCAGCGGCGTCGTGTCGTTTGCTTTGACGAGGTTGCCGGCCTGCACCTGCAGGCTGCCGGTGCGGCCGTCCATCGGTGAGCGAATCTCGCAGTATGAGAGTTGCAGCCGCTCATTCTCGACGGCGGCGCGGTCGGCGGCGGCGACGGCGCGCGAGGCCTCGGCGCCGGAAACGAACTTCTCGTAGTCCTCGCGCGTGACGTAGTCCTTCTTGACCAGCTCATCGTAGCGCTTGGCCTCGGACTCGGCATTCCGCAACTGCGCTTCGTCGCGGGCGAGGTTTGCCTCTGCCTGCGAGAGCGCGGCCTGATACGGCCGCGGATCGATGGTGAAAAGGAGCTGACCCTTGCTGACGTCGTCCCCTTCCCGGAACCAGACGCGCTGCAGTTGTCCGGCCACGAGAGCGCGAACCGCCACGGTGGCGATGGGCTGAACATTGCCGATGACCCGGACCTGGAGGGGTACGTCTTTTTGCTCCACCACGGCAACCGTAACGGGAACGTGCTCTTCGGTCGCCTTCGGCGCCTTGTTGCCGCAGCCGGAGAGGCTGGCCGCGATCGCGGCGACGGCGACGGCCCGGAGGCCGATCGGCTTCAATGGAATCATCGTGATCACTTTCCTTGTGATGCCCCGGCCCGCGTGAGCGTGCCGGTGTCGTGTCCGAGCTGTGCAACTGAGAGGAACCAGTCCGCGCGTGCCTGAACTTCCTCGGCGCGCGCATTTTCGAGTGCAGACTCGGCCGTCAGAAGGTCGAGGATACTGCCGATCCCCGCGCGATAGCGCCCGATGGCCACCTCGGCCGATTCGCTGGCATCGCGCAGGAGATTGCGGCTCGTGGTCAGCCGCTGCATGGCGGTCTGCAGGGCGTAGTAGCTGGTCCAGACCTGAAGATCGATCTGCTGCTCCAGGCCGCGGGCGTTTTCGCCGGCGAGTTGGGTCTCGATCTCCGCGGCGCGAATGTCGTATGTGTTCCGAAAGCCTGTGAAGAGCGGCACGCGGAGCGAGACCCCGGCCGAGTACAGCGTGCTGCGCTGACTCAACCCGCTGGTGAAATACGGTCCAACGCTGGCACCGATACCGACGGACGGCAGTCCCTGCGCGCGAACCACTTTCACGTGCGCGCGTGCGCTTTCGGCCGCCGCGCGCGCGGCCGCGAGATCCGGACGGTCGCTCACCGCGCGAGCCATCAGCGACTCGACCGCGTCGCTGACCGCCTGCGCGGGCACGTCCTGCGGCAACTCCCCCACCTCGAACGGCGTCGAGGCCGGGAGGCCCATCTCCGTGGCGATGGTCCCCTGCAACCGGTGGAGGTTGCCGTCGATCGTCTCGTAGGTGAGTTGTGCCTGCGCGGACGCGGTTCGCGCCTGGAGCACATCGGCGAGCGTGGCCACGCCGGCTCGGTGGCGCGCGTCGGCGGAGTCGAGGCTTGTCTGCCGCTCCTTGATCGTCGCCGCCTGCGCGGTCAGGAGAGCCTTGGCGTCGAGGTAGTCGTAGTACGCCTGCTCGACTCCGAGAATGACGTCCTGAATGGCTTGATTGTGCGTGTAGTCGGCGGCGATGAGAGTCTGCCGCGCTGCCTCGGCGGCGGCATTGCGTCCACCGAAGTCGAACAGGAGATAGCCGAGCGAGAGCGCCGGGCCGTTGAGCGCCGTCGTCGCGCCCGCACTCGGTGTGGTGCGGGCGCGCGTGAGCGAGGCGTCGAGATCGACGGTTGGCAGGTACGCCGCGCGGACGCTGCCGAGGCTTGCCTCGGAGACGCGCGCCTGGAGCCAGGTCGTTCGCGTCAGCGGATTGTTCGACAGGGCCAGGTCGACGATCTGTGCCAGTTCGAGAGGCGCGCCGGCCGGCGGAAGAGCGAGATCGTTCGGACGCGGCACCGAAGGAGGCACCGCGTTCGCCGGCGGCGTCCATGTCGCGGCGGGCGTGGCCGGCACTCCGACGCCGTGCGCGGCCGGATCAGTCACGCTGCCGATGTCGCGGATACTCGCGCACGAGGCGGCGAGGAGAAGCGCTGTTGCTGCGATGAGCTTCGGATTCAGCATTGAATGGCGATCGTAAACGGATGCGTGACATCTCGACGCGCTCGTCGAAGAAGGCGATGGAACGGAGCGCTTCCGGTGCGGAATGACTCCTCGGTCAACTTTTTATACAGGTGAGTCATGCCGAGTCCTCGTTACAAAGCTGTGGCGTTCGTTGCGTTACCTCTGTCGATGACAACGGCGCCACCCTTGCGGATGGCGCCGTCGATGAAGTGCAAAAGCAGATCGGGCCGTCGATTCAGCGTTTCAGCACCACTGCGCCGGCGGCGGCCAGGACGATGCCGAGGAGCATCAGCGCCAGTGGCGACACCATCGGGACGGGTGCCGGCGTGATCGTCGTGACGGCCGTGGATGTGTTGTTGCCCGCGTTCGGATCGGCAGCCGACGTCACCGTCGCCGTATTGCTGCTCGGAACGAGCGGTGCGGCCAGCGCGATCTTGACCACGATGGCGAAGGTGGCGGTGGTACCGGATGTGAGCGCGGCGATGGAACAGGAGACCGTTCCGGTCCCTCCCACGGACGGATTGACACAGATGAATGCCGGTCCCGTCGGCTGCGACTCGGAGACGAACGTCGTGTTCGGCGGGAGCGTGTCGTTCATCGTGACCGCCGTCGAATCGGAGGGGCCGTTGTTCGTCACGGTGATGTTGTAGGTGAGGTTCGAGCCCGCCGCCGCGGTGGCGGCAGCGGTCTTGACGATGGCGATGTCGGCGCTGGTGGTAACGGTGGTGTTGGCGGTGGAAGAGTTGCCGCCCGGGTTCGGATCGGTGGACGCCGTCGTGACGTTGGCCGTGTTCGAAACCGTTCCCGTTGCGCCCGGATTGATATGAACGGTGATCGAGAATGTTGCCGACGCGCCGTTCAGGAACGACGCCAGCGAACAGCTCACGGTGCCGGTTCCGCCTGCCGAGGGGGTCGTGCAGGAGAACAGCGGTCCGGTCGTCTGCGATTCGGAGACAAACGTCGTGTTCGCAGGCACGGCATCGGTGAGCGAGACGCTCAGCGCGGTCGACGGGCCGGCGTTCGTCAGCGTGATGCTGTAGGTGATGTTGGTTCCGGCATTCGCGGTCGCGGGGCCGCTCTTCGTCACCGTCAGGTCGGCCATCGACACGACGTTTGTCGAGGCGGTGGCGCTGTTGTTGCCGGAGTTGGTATCGGTGTTCTGGCCGGAGATGGTGGCGGTGTTGCTCAGGGTCCCGGCGAAGCTCGGGTCGATGTTTGCCGTGATCGTGAACTGCGCGCTGGCCCCCGAGGCAAAATTGTTGAAGGTGCAGGTGATCGAACCGCCCACCCCTGGACCGGGGTGGCTGCATGCGGCGGCGGGACCGGTGTTCTGCGAGAACGCGTTGAATGTCGTCCCGGCCGGGAGCGGATCGTTGAGCGTGGCGCTCGGCTCGGCGTCGGGTCCGTTGTTCGAGGCGGTGACCGTCCAGGAGATCGTCCCTCCCGCGGTAGCTGTTGCCGGTCCTGATTTCGTAACCGCGAGGTCGCTCGTTGCCACGGTGACGATGATCTGCGCGCTGTTGTTGTCCGGATTCGGGTCGTCGGTCTTCGTCGACACGGAGGCGGTATTCGCGAACGTGGTGCCCGATGCCGTTCCGCTCGGAATGTGGCCGGTGAGCGTGAACGAGGCGCCTGCCCCGGAGGCGAGCGTGGGAATCGTGCAGGTGATCGTGCCTCCGGAGCCGACGGAGGGATGGCTGGTGCAGTCGAACGCCGGTCCGCTGTTCTGCGCGATCGAGACAAAGGTCATCGTACCCGGCAGCGTGTCGGTGACGGCAACCGCGTCGGCCGCGTCCGGCCCGCCGTTGAAGACGCTGATCGCGAACGCCACGTCACTGTTCGGCGCGGCCGTTGACGGGCCCAGTTTCGTGATCCCCATGTCGGCCTCCGGAATCGGCACGGTCACCGATGCCGAGCCGGAGTTGTTCTCGTCGTTCGGGTCGGAGGTCTGCGATGAGACGGTGGCGACGTTCGTGAATGTCGTGCCTTGCGGCGTGGCGGGTGGGATGTTGGCGACGAAGGTGAAATCCGCGCTCGACCCCGAGGTGAAGGTTGCCAGGGTGCATGTGATCGTTCCGTTGGTGCCGACGGCGGGCTGACTGCTGCAGTCAAATGCCGGTCCGCTGTTCTGATTCGCGGAAACGAAGGTCATCCCCGGCGGCAGCGGGTCGGTGAGCGAGACGGTGGCGGCATCGTCCGGACCGACATTGAGGACGGTCACGTCAAACGATACGTCGCTGCCGGCGCTGGCCGTGGATGGGCAGCTCTTGGTGACCACCAGATCGGCGGATTGTGCGAGTGCCTGCGAGGCCAGTCCGAGCGTTGCGATGGCGATGGTGAATGGGATGGCAATTAGTCGGCGGTTCATTGCACCCTAAGACTACAGTAACTGATCGAGTGTTGAATATTCTCTTCCCTGGGAGTCGGCCACAGCTTTATACGTGATCTTCCCGCCATAAACATTGACGCCCTCAGCAAGGCCGGGGTCGGCGATCGCTTTCTTGAAGCCCAGCGAAGCCAGTTTTCGCGTATATGGCAATGTAGCGTTCGTCAGGGCGATGGTCGAGGTGCGCGGTACCGCTCCGGGCATGTTGGCGACGCAATAGTGAATCACGCCGTCGACTTCATAGACGGGATCGGAGTGCGTCGTCGCGTGTGCCGTCTCCACGCAGCCGCCCTGATCGATGGCCACGTCGACGATGACGGAACCCTTTTTCATGCTGCTGACTATCTCGCGCGTCACGAGCTTCGGCGCCGAGGCCCCTGGGATGAGGACGCCACCGACGAGGAGATCGGCGCGGCGGCAGGCGTCGGCGAGATGCGCTCCGCTCGAGGCCAGCGTCTGCACGGAGCCGCGAAAGATGTCGTCGAGCTGCCGGAGACGGTCGAGGTTGGTGTCGAGGATGGTGACGCGCGCTCCGAGGCCGACGGCCATCTTGGCGGCGTTCGTGCCGACCACGCCGCCGCCGATGATCACGACATCACTCGGCAACGTCCCCGGGACACCTCCGAGGAGGACTCCCCGGCCGTTGTTGGGCTTATGCAGGTAATACGCGCCGACGTGGATCGACATGCGGCCCGCCACTTCCGACATCGGCGTGAGCAGCGGCAGGGTGCGCTTCCGCTCGTCGGTGATCGTTTCGTAGGCGATGCCGGTGATTTTCTTCTTCAGCAGCGCCTCCGTGAGGTCGGGCACGGGCGCGAGATGAAGATAGGTGAAGAGGAGCTGGCCGTCTTTGAGCCGCGCCAGATCGGCCTCGATCGGCTCCTTGACCTTCACGATCATCTCGGCCCGCTCGTAGACAGCGTCGGCGTCGGAGAGGATCGTGGCGCCGGCGGCGGCGTATTCGTCGTCGGCGAAACCGCTGCCGTTGCCGGCGCCGGACTGCACATAGACGCTGTGACCGTCGGACGTGAGGTCCTGTGTTCCCGAGGGTGTCATCCCCACGCGGTACTCGTTGTTCTTGATCTCGG
>DATLWH010000783.1:0-2332 GCA_035576505.1 Thermoanaerobaculia bacterium
TCCACTTCGTCGACCATCCGTTCCCAGCCGTCGCGCGTCCGGATGTCGTAGCCGGCGGCGAAGACGTGGCAGGTGTCGATGCAGATGCCGAGGCGCGACTTATCGTCGACCGCGTGGAAGATCCGTCCCAGCTCCTCGAACGAGCAGCCGACGCACGATCCCTGTCCGGCCGCCGTCTCCAGCAGCGTCACCACGCCATGGTTGGGGATGGCAGCGTGAATCTGATCGAGCGATCGGGCGATCTGCTCGATGCCCGCATCGACGCCCGCGCCGAGGTGCGCGCCCGGGTGCAGAACGACCGCATGGATACCGAGCCGCTCGGCGCGATCGAGCTCGTCGATCATGGCCGCGATCGACTTTCTGTGAAACTCCGGATTGGTGGTGGCGAGGTTGATGAGGTACGAGGCATGCGTGACGATCGGCCGGACGGTGCGCTTGCCGGCGAAGAGCGTGACGTCGTCGTCCGTCATCGTCTTCCCCTTCCACTGATTGGAGTTCTTGGCGAAGAGCGCCAGCGCGGAGGCGTTGATCTGGGCGGCGCGGTCGAAGACGGTGTGCAGCCCGCCTTTGGTGGAGATGTGCGCGCCGAGAAGATCGCCGTGGGAATCGGGGAAGGAGAAACGGGGCATGGTCTGCGGGTGGCAGTGGCTACAAAGCGCTACTGCAAACGGAAATTCACCGTCACCGTGTAGTAGACGTCGATCGGATCGCCGCGATAGGTGGCGGGGCGGAAGTGCCATTGGCTGACGGCGTCGCTGGCGGCTTCGCCGAGGCCATACGGCAGGTCTTTGATGACCTCCACGTTGTCGATCGTGCCGTCGCGGCGGACGATGCCGCGGACGACGACCGGACCCTGAATGCCGGCGCGGCGCGCCATCATCGGGTAGCGCGGCACCACGCGGTCGGTCTCTTCCGGCTGCGTGCCTCCGGCCGGCACGGCTGAGTAGACGCCGGCGTTGTCCTCGGCCACGTGCACCTGCGGCGGTGGCTCGGCTGGCGGTTGCGACTCGGCCGGAGCGGCCGGTGTGGCCAGGGCCGTCGATGCGGTCGTGTCGGTCACCGTGGTGTCGGTGTGTACTTCGACCTGACGCGTGCCGGCGGAGCTCACATCGATGGCGTCGACGTCGGCGTAGGCGATCTGGTTGTCATGGTCGATGGCGTAGAAATCGTGATCGCGTGTGTAGACCTTCACCTGCGTCTCGGCCGTCAGCTCGCCGATGATCGGGTAGAAGATGCCCGGACCGGCGTACAACGGCGTCCGGGCGCTGACGAGCGCGTTGAGGGCCGGCAATTTGCGGATTGCCTCGTAGCGCGCCAGCCGCCGCTCCCGCTCGGAGGTGCGCTCGAGCGAGTTGCGCTCGGCCCAGCCGGCCATGCCGTCGTCGTCCTGCACGCGCACCCAGGCACCGCGGTCTTCGAGGACGATGAGCTTCTCGCCGCTGACCGCCGTGGCCACGACCGGGGCGTTCGCGGTCGGCTGCGTGCGCAGACGGAGGCGGAGCGTGAGGACGGAGAGCGTCTCCGACGACGCCGCCGGCGTGGCGGTCTGCTTCCCGCTGCGGAGAATCAACAGCGCCAGCAGCGCGAGGAAAATCACGCCGAGGATGACGACGACGGTGAGTCCGCGAGAGTGCCGGGTTTGAGCGTCAGGCATGGGGTTGACGTAGTGGATTCGTGGATTAGTAGAGTAGTGGATCAGTGGATTAGTAGGCAGTGGATTAGTAGATCAGTGATCTATCGAAGCCCATGTTTCTGATCCACTGATCCACTGATCCACTGATCACCAATCACTTCCTCATCAACATGTACATGATCGCCTTCTGCACGTGCAGGCGGTTTTCGGCCTCGTCATAGATGACCGATTGCGGGGAGTCGATGACCTCGCCGGCCACCTCTTCGCCGCGATGCGCGGGAAGGCAGTGCATGAAAATGGCGTCCTTTTTCGCGAGGGACATGACACGGGTGTCGACCTGCCACCCTTCGAAGTCACGCTGCCGTTTCTGTGCCTCCGCCTCCTGGCCCATGGAGGCCCACACGTCCGTGGCCACGACGTCGGCGTCGCGGACCGCATCATCGATCGACGTCGTGACGAGGACTCGCGTGCCGGCATGATCGGCGTCCGCCTGCGACTTGGCGACGACCTCGATGTCGGGCGCGTATCCCCCTGGCGTGGCGACGGAGATGCTCATTCCGACCTTTGACGCGCCGAACATCAGCGAGTGGGCCATGTTGTTGCCGTCGCCGATGTAGGCGAACTTGCGGCCCTTCAGCTCGCCGAGGTGCTCCCACGCCGTGAAGTAATCGGTCATGGCCTGGGTGGGGTGAGAGAGGT
>DATLWH010000784.1:0-5083 GCA_035576505.1 Thermoanaerobaculia bacterium
GTCGCTGTCCATGAGGCCGAGGTTGAACGTCCAGTTCCGCATGTGGATGGTGTCGTTGACCTCGAAGGCATCCGTGTGGAACTCGGAGTGAAGGCTCGGAACGGCACCGGTGGTCTGCTGCGGGAAGGTTGCCACGAAGAAGGCCGGCTGGCCCGCGCAGGCTGTACCGGTCGGGCAGGTTCCGGCAACACCGATGCCGCCCGGGATCGTGATCACACCCCAGCCGTTCGACGTCTGGAACCGGTCTTCAGACTCGTTGTCGTGCATGTACCCGACATGAACGTCCTGCGTGACCGAGCCGCCGAACGTCCAGTTGTAGCCGAACTGCCCGGCCTTGCGGAAGAAGCTGTCGTTGTCCTGCGCAAACTGCCCGAAGCCGACGGTGCCGCCGCCGGTGAGCGCGCCCGCAACGCAAGTCAAGCCGACCGCGCCCGGATTCTGCGGGCAGGTGTATCCGTACTTGTTGATGAACGGCTGCACGAAGGCATTGAACGCGGTATTGGTGCCGCTTGGTGTCGGAACGATGAGACGTCCGATCGTTCCCAGATTCGCGATATCGAGTTGCGCACCGAGGGTCGTCGAGACCTGAGCGTTCGTCGCGAGAAAGTCAGAGGACCCGCCGCCGGGGTTGCGGTAGTCGGTGAACTTGGCTGTGGCGTAGCTCTTCGGATTGACGATCCACGAGCCCTCGAGCGTGCCGAGCTGAATCTTCCCGTTGTTTCCCGATCCGGTGGTCGGAGCCTGGAACGCGCCGAAGTTGCCCGAGGTTTCGATCGTGTGCGAGTTCCGATAGCTGCCGTTGATCAGAATCGACTGGGTCGGGGTGGCGGTGAGTTTCAGGAACTCTTCCTTCTCCTTCAGACTGTACTGTGGCAGAGTGCCGTAGTTATTGGCCTGATTGGAACGCGTGTAGTCGGGTTGATAGTACGAGCCGTAGAAGAACAGCCGGTCGCTGAGGATCGGTCCGCCGAGGTTGACGGTTGACCAGTCCCGGTCCTGGTTGTACGTGAGGTTCTGCGTGCCGACTTGGTTGGCAACGAAGTTGTGATTGAGAGCCTGATAGCTCAGTTCACCGGAGTACTTGTTCGTGCCTGACTTGCTCACCGAGTCGATGAGGAAGCCGCCGGCGCGGTCGAAGTCGACCGCCTTCGCGCCGCCTTTGATGACGTTCACCTGGGCGATGTCATGCGTGTTCGGTTCGCCGGCTGGGTTCAGAACGCCGAAGAGCGGCATGGTGATGTTGATGCCGTCGAACAGGTAGACGTTGGACTGCCCGCTCCCGCCGGCACTCGGCCCGCGGACATTATCCTGCGTGTACATGACGCCGGGGATGAGCTTCTGCAGGTCGCCGTAGTTCTGCTGCAACGGAAGCCGCTGTATCTCCTTCTGCGACAGGCCGCTCTGAATGGCCGTCGACTGTCTGTCGACGAGCGTGTTCTCTGCCGTCACGGTGATGTTCTCGGAGACGCCAGCCACGCCCATCTTGACGTCCGCCGCCAGGTCCTGACCGAGGAGTGCGTCGGCGTTACGCGTGGCGGTCTGCATCCCGGATAACGTGAATGTCAGCGTGTACGATCCAGGCTGTAACTGCGGCAGCCGGTAGTCGCCGTTGCCGTCGGACACGGTCACGCGCGGCCTGGGCAGCACATTCGAGCGCGCCTCCACGGTGACGCCCGGCAGCGCGGAGCCATCTGTCGCTGTGACCCTTCCGTGGATCGCCCCCGTTTGCTGGGCAAGAACTGTTGCGGTGGAGAAGACCACCAATAGACAGCAGAGCAGCCTGCGAAGTTGCATATGTTTCTCCCTGTTGTTCTCGAACCGATTGGACAGAATTTCGCGGATTCTACACCTGCTCTTCGCAGGCACACGACGTACAGATGTCAGGAAAGTGGCCACTCCAAATCGCCGAGGAAACGCTCGTCCTCGCGCCAGGAGCCGTGGACTGCCACGTGCAGGTCGAGGAAGACGCGCGCGCCAAGGATTGCCTCCAGCTCGATCCGCGCCTCGGAGCCGATCCGCTTGATCATGTCGCCGCGCTTTCCGATGATGATCGGCTTCTGCGTTTCGCGCTCGACGACGATGGTCGCGTAGATCTTGATGAGGTTCTTTTCCTCTTCTTCCTCCCACCGGTCGACGGCGACCGCTGTCGTGTACGGAAGCTCTTCCGAGGTGTGCGCGAGCAGTTTCTCCCGTACGATCTCCGCCGCGAAGAAGCGCTCCGGCTGCGTTGTGAAGTCTTCCGTCGGATAGATGGCTTCGCCGACGCCGATGGTCTCGAAGAAGGCGTTGACGAGCTGCTCGACGCCGTCCCCGGTCGACGCCGAGACGGGCACGATCTGGTCGAAGAGTCCCGTTTCGCTGTACTGCTGCATCAGCGGCAGGAGCTTGTTCTTCTTCAGCAGATCGATCTTGTTGAGGAGGGCGAAGCGTTTGGAGTCAGGCTGGTTGTCTTTCTGCTGGCGCATCATCTCCAGGACGAACTCGTCTCCGTGCCCGAAGGGCTGGCTGGCGTCGATCATGACGGCCACGACATCGGCCTCGGAAACGCTGGCGCGCACGTGCTCCATCATCCGGACGTTCATCTTGTGCAGCGGCCGGTGGATCCCGGGCGTGTCCAGGAAGGCGATCTGCCCCCTCGGATCGTTGAGGATGCCCACGATGCGGTTGCGGGTCGTCTGCGGCTTGGCGGAGACGATCGAAACCTTGTGGCCGAGGATGCGGTTCAGCAGTGTCGACTTGCCGGCATTGGGACGGCCGACGAGCGCGACCACGCCGAAGTGAGGCTTGCGTGCGGATTTCGTTTCAGCCACGGGACTCCCTTTCCTCTTCATCTTCGGAAGTCCACTCCGGATCTCTGGATACGCGCACGCGATAGATGCGCCGCCGGTCCGCGCGGTCGACGATGAACTGATAGCCGTTCTTCTTCACGACGACGCCGGCCTTGGGGATGCGGCCGGTCGACGTAAAAATCAATCCCGCGACGGTCTCGTAGTCGTCGCCTTCGAGATCGGCGTCGAGGAGCTCCTCGAGGGCCTCCACGCGGAGCTGTCCGCTGACCATGTATTCGCCGCCGCCCAGGTCGACGATGGTCGATTCTTCTTCCTCATGCTCATCGGCAATCTCGCCGACGATCTCCTCGACAACGTCTTCGATGGTGATGATGCCCGCCGTTCCGCCGTATTCGTCGACGACGACGGCGACCTGAATGTGCTCGCTCTGGAACTCGCGCAGGAGCTCGGAGACCTTCTTCGTCTCGCTGACGAAGTACGGCGCCCTGGCCATCTCTCCAACCGGCCGCTTCTCCCCTTTGACGATGGTCTCGAAGACCTCTTTGATGTGAACGATGCCGACGATCTTGTCGACGCTCCCTTCGTAGATGGGGATGCGGGAGTATTTCGATTCGCTGAAAAGTCGGGCCAGGTCGTCGAGCGAGTGCGTGACGTCGAAGGCCAGGACGTCGATGCGCGGTGTCATCAGCTCGCGCGCCACCCGGTCGCCGAAGTCGACGACCGACTGGATCATCTTCCCCTCGCTGGCCTCGAGGATTCCCTCCTCTTCACCGACGTCGATATAGGCCTGCACTTCCTCGTCGGTGACTTCCTCGTCCTCATGCGCTTCTTCCTCTTCGCGGTCGAGGCGGTCGAAGACGCGCCTGAGCGGGAAGAGCACCGGCCAGAAGAGGTAGTAGAAAAAGTGTGAGAACGGGATCAGTGCCTTGAGGATCATCTCGCCGATGTCTTCGGGCACGAAGGCCAGAACGAATTTCCAGAGGATGACGATGACGAGCCAGGCGGCGGCGGAGATGCCGCAGGCGAATGCGGGCGACTCTCCGTCGAGGATGCGGATCGTCGAGACGAACGCTCCGACAAGGGTGATCTGGAGGAGCGATCCGCTGACGAGCTGGAGGTTGCGCGGATCGAAGTGCAACCAACTGCTGCCGTGCTCCACGGCCTGATCGCCCGACCAGCGCCGAAGGGTGACAGGGCTGATCTGCTGCGCGAAGTAGCGGATGGCGTCGAAAACCAGAAAAAGGAGGCTGCTGATCGCGCCAAGGACAATCCAGGTGACGTGCGAGAGACTACTTCCCATGGCAGGCGGCGGATTCTATCAAGTAACGTTTACTCGACCGCCACAGTGAACAGGGCGATAATTTAGGCATGCACTCCCTGGCCATCCTCCTCCTGGCGGCTACGATCTCGACGGCGCAACCGATCCTCACCACGACACTCATCCTTCGCAACGGGACGCGATTCGACGTTGAGGGCCCGATCCGCGAGGAGCAGGGGCGCATCATCTTCCGCACCTCCGGCTCGCTCTACTCCATTCCGCTCGTAGACGTCGACCTCGATGCCACGCGCGCCGCCGTTACCAAAACGGTCGTGGCCACGAATGACACCGGCATGAAATTCAAGGTCTCGGCGGCCGAGCGGGACCGGCTGCTGCGCGCGCTGGAGCAGAACCATACCGGCGAAGCGGCCACCGATCTGAAGCTGGACAGAGTGCAGCAGCCCTATGAGTCTCCCGATAAGGGCGATGAGTGGTCGTGGCGCAGGGCGGCGCGTGCACATGAGGAGGCCGTCCGCCGGGCGAAAGAGGACGTCGAGCTGTTGCGCGCGCGTGCCGAGGCGCTCAAGCACCAGATCGAACAGTTCTTCTCCCTGGGCTATCACCCCAACCAGTTCACCTACCAGTCGAGTGAGCTGCAGCTCACACTCGACCAGATCCCGGGCGCCGAGCTTGCGGTCACGCGCGCCCAACGCGATAACGACCAGTTCCGCGACGATGCGCGGCGGCAGGGGATCACACCGGGATGGTTGCGATGACCGCGGCCTAGCGGCAGCCAGGCGAAGCG
The DNA here is from genome assembly GCA_035576505.1 of Thermoanaerobaculia bacterium. Taxonomy (GTDB): domain Bacteria; phylum Acidobacteriota; class Thermoanaerobaculia; order Gp7-AA8; family Gp7-AA8; genus JADGNZ01. Next base: position 4,853 of record DATLWH010000784.1, read on the forward strand.
CGCCATATACTTCGCCCATGGGTTCGTACACCGCATCCGTAACCGAGATCGAAGAGCTGGCGCCGAGCGTGGTGCAGATCACGGTTGCATTCGACGACGATACGTTTTCGTTCGAGCCGGGCCAATGGGTGAACTTCCGCTTCCCCGATGGGATCTCGCGCGCATACACAATCGCCTCGGCAGCGCATCGGCCACAGGCGGTGCAGCTTTGCGTTCGCGTCGGACCGGGCC
>DATLWH010000785.1:0-8072 GCA_035576505.1 Thermoanaerobaculia bacterium
GGCTTTGCACACAAAGTGACTCCTGCACATAAAGTCATGAGTCTGCACATAAAGTCAACGCGGACGCTCGCGGGCCAGCACTTCACCAGCGACCCTCACGAACGTCTCTACGACCGAGTCCCAGAGTTCAGCGAAGACGCGCTCCAAAATCTCGTCCTCGATGTCGAGATACCGCCCCTGCGCGCGTGGTCTGTCCGGCCACTCGATCACACCGGACTCACCGAATGCCTCAATCATCGCCATGGTCCGATCGCGCCAGTCCTCGGCGAACTTCAGGCCGTGTTCCGGCGTAACCACTTCGACCATGCGGAGTTTCGGCAGCCGTCCCATGGGTTAGTCCCGCCCGCTGCCGATCTCGGGATACGCGTCCTCCAGCTCCGTGATGGCGAGCGCGAGGTTCAGGGCATACGAAGCAAGCTCCTCGTTCAGGATCTCCATGTAGGCGACGTGAAGCTCCGGCAGATGGGCGCGGAAGGGCGGTTCGTCCACGATCTCTTCAAAGAATCGCCGCATGATCCTGACCATGTGGAGTGCGGGCTGCACGTCGATGTAGTCGTCAAGCGGCATCCTCTTGCGTTTTGGATCGGCCATCGGTCACCCTCCGCGCCGAGGTCGTGCATAGCCACGGCTAATTGAATCTAGTACGTAGCCGTGGCTATGTCAACTCACCATGCCGCCGAGATCAAAGAGGGATCGACTGCCGGACGCCATCGCTCTCGGGAAGTACCTACGCAAGTTGCGCGAGGCGAAGGGATGGACTCTGGAGGAACTTGGTGAAGCCGCCGGGATGAATGAGCTACAGGTCGGACACATCGAACGCGGCGCGACCGATCCGAAGTTGAGCACCATTCGGAAGCTGGCGCGGGCGTACGGGATGACGGCGAGCGAGTTGCTGCGTCCTCTCAGGTAAGGGGTCAGCTAGGACAGCGGCATTCGCTGGAAGGTGCCGAGGCTCTACCAACTTGACGGTTTAGCCAACGATCGCCCGTTGACGATCAGGGGATCGGGGAGTTGATGTTGAACGTACTTTTGGCGGTCAATCGTAAAGGACTGCCCGGCAATCTTCGCTAGTTCCTTCATTTTCCGATTCCACGGAAACAGGAAGCGGACGTCACGAGTAGGGTATAGAGCTTTCGCGGTTCGGACGGCAGGGGCAATGTCAGTGTCGCCGGTTACTAGCACCACACGATCGGCGCAATCCTGATGGAAGATTTCTAGAACCTTCATCGCCACAGCAACGTCGGTTTCTTTCTCTTCGTGACGAGTGAACTTCCTTTTGCACCATCGGCACTTCACCTGTTTTTGCTTGAAATTGCCGAACTGTACCGACACCCCGGTAGCTCGCAGCACATCGGCGTAGTGTTCGTGACGTACGGTTACTCCCGGCTTAACCCACTTCAGGTGATGCGCGAGCGCCGAAAAATAATGAACACCAACGAGGCTCGCATCAGCACCAAAAAGGTGCATGTACGAATTGCATAACCCCCATAGGTCCAACCATTTAGTGCCAGTCTCGTCCGCGAACCCTAGGCTTTCGCTTGCCTCTATCAGCGAGTGGTACAGGTTGAACCCATCGACAACAAAAGCAGTGCGCCCACCCATAAAAAAAATCCTCCGGATCGTAACCCGGAGGGGGCCGACGAAAGAGCGTCTGGGTTAGCAGTCGCGTGCTTCCGCCGGGGTTGACACTTAGAATATAGATTATAGGTAGTACCAAGTCAAGTAAAATTGTTGTTGCGAGGAGCAACAACAATTCGAAAACGGCCTTCCATTCCAGTAGTTTAGGGCTACTTTTGGAATGTCTCAACGCCCCTCTTCCGGACTACGCTTCGACTGATCGTCCCGCCGTCCGTCGGTACCGCACGATCTGAAGCATGGCCTATTCACGCATGATCCGCAGCTTATCCGCAGGTTTTCCGCAGGCTAGCGGTAGATCAACACTAACACGAGGCGATTTCGCGCTTGATTCTTAGCGGTTCATGGTAGACTTCAGCTATGGCCTTGGTTGATGACGTTCTGAAGATCGCACGCGAGATTCTCCAAGCAGAGGCTGGGCGCTCCGACGTTCGATTGCGTATCGAAGAACTTCAACGTGAGGACGATTCGATGAGTAGGCACATCGAATCCAAGCAAGAGGAGTTGGAGGCGATGATCGGCAGCGGTTCGGCGGGTAAGCCTGCGTCGCGCGGCATAGGCGCTGGGTCGAAACCCGGCAGCCTTGGCCATCGCATCCTTCAATTCCTAGCGCAAAACGACAAACAGGCTTTCGGCCCAAAAGATATCGCCGATCGGCTGAACGCAGAAATCAGCCATGTTTACGCGCAACTAAGCAGGCTGTCTGCCGCCAAGAAGATTATGCGCGATGACAAGAAGTACCGTGCGCTGCCGCTGCTGTTGCGCTCCTCCTCCGTCGCGTTCGACCCAGCGCGTATGCCGCAGTCTCTGGATGCAGAGCGCGCGGTACTCGGATCGATACTGATTCGCAACCACGCGTTCGATCGCGTCATTGAAACGATCAACACGGAAGACTTCTTCAGCGATGCGAACCGGATGATCTTCGCGACGATGCGTCGGCTCGCGGAACAGAGCCGGGAGATCGATCCGCTGACACTGCGCGAGGAACTGGCCAAAAACGGGCAGCTCGAACAGGTCGGCGGTTCCGCATACATCGCCTCGCTTGTGGACGATATCCCCGACATCGCGAACGTCGAACGCTACGCGCTCATCGTCAAAGAGAAGTCGACTCTCCGCGCGCAGATCGCGATGGGCAACTCGATGCTACGCACTCGCGAGTGGCAAGAAGGCGATGATGAACTCATCGAAGGAGGCGACATCGCCTAAAAGACGAAAGCCTGCCGGACGTGCGGTCAACACGGCCCGTGCAGGCTTTCAGGTGTTACTTGGTGGGGCCGTAGCTCAATGGGAGAGCGGCTGCTTGAGAGGCGGACGGTTGTGGGTTCGATTCCCGCCGGCTCCAATACCAAGACGGAAACAGGAGCGAAACCCTTAACTCACCCTTCGAGGAGAAGGCCCTTCGTGTGCTCAAAGAACTGCATAGTCATCCTAGGCGTCCGACCGCCTAACTGTCAAGTCGTATCTCGTTCTATTTCCAGAACTAACGGCCACTCAAGGCCGATGCCTAGCTACCTCCTGGACGCTTCCGATCGGGCGCTGGTAGCAGCCCTGCCGTACGGAGCGCCGTCTGCCGCAACCACGCTGACAACTCCAGCCCTTCAGCGGCGGCAAAATCAGAGAGAGCCTGTTTTTGATCCGCCGGGATGCGCAACTGGATCACGGCATCTTTCAACCGCTTCTCGGGGGGCTTCTTCGATGTTCGCTTGATACTCATGTCAGTACAACGTAGCGACATTTATTTCGTTTGTCAAGCGTTTGGCCCTTGACTCTGTACCGTGTTTGTATTACATTGTCACTACAAACACGGAGGCAGCAAATGGACGCACGCCAGCAAAAGGGACTCGAAATCGCCGCGACTCTAGCCATCCAGCCGAAGGGCGATTCCGCATGGATCGTGCCGTCTCAGACGTTGACCGGTCGCTACACGGTGACGCGCACCTTCGACGGTCTGGAATGCACCTGCCCGGACTACGACCTCCGACACAGCACCTGCAAGCACGGCTTCGCCGTTGAGTTTTTCCTGAAGCGCGAAACAACGATGTCAGCGAGCGGAGAGACAACCATCACCGAGACGCGCGCGATGCGCGTTACCTATTCGCAGGACTGGCCCGCGTACAACGCGGCGCAGTGCGCGGAGAAGGAACTGTTTCTCCACCTGCTCCGCGACCTCTGCTCCGTCGTTCCTGAGCCGGAGCGCATCATGGGGCGCCCCTCGATTCCGATCACTGACGCGCTGTTCTCCGCGTGCTTCAAGGTCTACTCCGGCATGAGTAGCCGTCGCTTCCAGTCCGACTTGCGCGATGCGAAGGCGAAGGGATTCGTCAGCAAGGCGTGGCACTTCAACTCCGTTTTGAACGTGATCGAAGACGAGACGATTACCCCCATCCTCCATCAGTTGATCGCCGCTACCGCCGCGCCGCTCAGCGCGGTAGAGTCCGCGTTCGCTGTCGATTCCACAGGGTTCGGAACGCAGTGCTTCTACCGGCACTTCACGAACAAGCACGGCGGACGGGAGCAAGTCTCGCGCGACTACATCAAACTGCACGCGCTGGTGGGAACAAAAACGAACGTCATCGCCGCCGCATCCATCACGGACCGCGACCGGCACGACTACAACGAATTCGCGCCGCTCCTCACGGAAGGATCGAAGAGCATGACCGTGGCCGAGGTCTCCGCAGACAAGGCATACATCGGTCAGACCAACTTGGATGCTGCCGCCGCTGTCGGAGCGGTGCCGTACATCCCGTTCAAGCACAACATGGTCGATCATCCGAAGTCTGCGCTCTGGACGAAACTGTTCCACCTCTACCACTTCAAGCAGGACGAGTTCCTTCCGCACTACCACCAGCGGAGCAACTCGGAATCGTCGTTCTCAGCCATCAAACGGCTGTTCGGGGAGATCCTTCGGAGCAGGAACGTTCCGGCTCAGGTGAACGAACTTCTCATGAAGGTGATCGCCTTCAACATCACCTGCATGGTCCACTCGATCTTTGAACTCGGGGTGACCGTGCCGGGTATCTCAGCCTGCACACAAAGTGCGCTGGCTGCACACAATGTCGGCTGAAAGGGGGAGATAATGTGCAAAGCCCGTCGAGGGCTATCTCGGGGCGTATCAAGTGTCGCTTTCCGCCGACGGCAACACGGCCATCTTAGGAAGGCAAGCCGACAGCTTCGATGTCGGAGCAGCGTGGGTCTGGACCCGGAGCGCGGGCGTTTGGACACAGCAGGGAGGAAAGCTGATCGGCTCCGGCGCACTGGGACATGCCAGCGGTGTGGCGAACGCAGGACAAGGCGCATCCGTATCGCTTTCCGCCGATGGAAATACGGCCATCGTCGGCGGGCCCCTCGACCACATTTACGCCGGGGCCGCCTGGGTCTGGATCCGGCGAGACGGAGTCTGGACACAGCAAGCGAAACTGATCGGCTCCAGCAGCGTAATGAGCCGCTATGGCCAGCAGGGCGTTTCGGTCTCTCTCTCCGGCGACGGCAACACTGCAATCGTCGGAGGCGTTGATCACTCCGGTGCAGCCGCCGTCTGGATCTGGACAAGGCGGGGAGAAGTCTGGACTCAGCAGGGAACCCCTCTCTCTGGTTCGGGAGCGGTAGGGAACGCTCTACAAGGCGGCTCGGTGTCCCTGTCCGGCGACGGCAGCACGGCACTCGTCGGGGGTCCAGTTGACAACGGTCAGGCCGGGGCCGTGTGGGTCTTCGCAGCGGTTCCGCCACGGCGACGCGCCATCAGACCCTGATCGCGCATCGTGGCGCGGACTTCCTCTTCAGGGTGATGCCTGATCCCCCTGTCCCTCACCCATGCCGCGAGACGTGCACGAAGATGTTCCTTCTCGCCAACTCCTGCATGAAGAGCTCCGGCGGGATGCAGCGTTCCTGCGGCAACGCGCCTTTCTGCGTGGTCTGGCCGCGGGCCATCATGAGGGCCACGATCGAGGCGGGGAAGGCGGTGGTGCGCATCATGGCGGAGAGGCCGGTGGCTTCGTCGTAGGAGTCGATGATGTCGTAGCGGAGGCGCTTGCCTCCTCCGGCGAACTCGACGCGCACGAGAACGACGTCCGGCTCGTCGGCGGGGAGATGGCGCACGAGGAGATCGCCGAGCAGACGGCGCGGCACCAGCGCGGTGCCGTCGACCGTGATCTTCTCGCTGCTGCACAGGCCGAGGTCGATCATCGTCTTGAACTTCGCGCAGTGGCCGGGGTAACGGATGGTCTTGTAATCGAGCTCGCGGACGCGGCCGATAAACGTCTCGGGAAGCGTCGAGGTCCCGCCTGACGTCTGGAACGCTTCCATCCTCCCGAACGGCTCGGGGAAATCGAGCTCCTCGATCTCGGTCATCGAGTCGACCATGGTGATCTCGCCGTTGCGGATGACGCGGGCGCGCTCGACGTATTCGTTGATCAGCCCTTCGACGGAGAAGACGAGCTGGTAGTCGAGCGGCGGCTTCGGGTTCTGCGGCAGGCCGCCGACGCGGATGTGGATCTCGTCGAGCTCCTCGAATTGCTCGGCTCCGTGGGCGACGAGCACCGCCACCATCCCCGGCGCCAGGCCGCAGTCGGGAATGATGTTGATTCCTCGGCTCCGCGCTTCGGCGTTGAGCGCCAGCTCGGCGTCGACCACGTCGTTGTTCCCGCCGAGGTCGCAGAAATTCGTCCCGGCCTCGAGAGCGGCGCGCGCCAGCCGTTCATTGAGCCAGTAGTTGACGCAGGAGATGGCGCTGTCGTGGCCGCGCATCAGTGCCACGACGTCTTCGTGGCGGCTGACGTCGATCGCGCGCGGCGTGACGTTCCCTTCGACCGCGGAGGCGACGTGGTTGGCGCGGTCGGCGGAGACGTCGGCGACGGTGACCTCGTCGACGTCAGGCTGCCTGGCAAGGTCATGAACGGCGCCGAAGCCCATGCGGCCGGCGCCCAGAACGAGTATTCGCATGCGGGCGCATGGTAACGTTTTATCCGCGGATGACGCAGATGGACACAGATAAACCCGGCGAAGTTCCCGCGGACGATGTGGCGCCCGCTTCTGACACCGACGGCGACGCAGTCGAGGAAGTTCCGGTTGCCGAACCTCAGGCCGAGGAATTGCCGGCCGTCGCACCGCCGATTGAGGAAAACGCCCAACCCGTCGACGAGCACGCCGGCCAGCGGCTCGTCGTCGTCAAGCATCACGCCCTCGTGCGGCTGTCGCACTGGCTGAACGTGCCCATCCTCTTCGCCATGATCGTCAGCGGCTTGTCGATCTACTGGGCCTCGCCGGTGTTCGTTCACAAGCCAGACCCGGTCACACACAGCCGCGACTACCTGGCCGACATCGGCATGGCCATGGCCCGGCACATCCCCGGCGCGGAGGCCAATCCATCCTGGTTCTACAACCATTTCGGGATCGGCGTGTACAACCTGGCCGGGGCGCTGCGCTGGCACTGGCTGTTCGTCTATGTGTTTCTGGCGAACGGCATCGTCTATCTACTTGGACTCATCCTCGGCCGCGGGTACCGCGCGCTGCTGCCGCGGCGGAGCATGCTCGGCGAGTCGCTGGCGATGGTCCGCTACTACGCCGGCGTCGTGCCGATGAAGCTCGCGCGCCGGCCGTGGCCGCATCCCGAGGTCACCACGAAGTACAACGCCCTGCAACGCGGCGCGTACGCGTCGATGCCGGTCGCCGGCGCGCTGGCGCTGGCCAGCGGCTGGGCCATGCACAAGCCGGTGCAGTTCTGGTGGCTGGAGAGACTCTTCGGCTCGTACGACGGCGCCCGCATCGTCCATTTCGCGGTGATGCTCTACTTCATCCTCTTCCTCATCCCGCACGTGGTGCTCGTGCTCGTGGATGGATGGGACACGATGCGCTCGATGATCGTCGGCTGGTCCGCCAGGATTGGAGGTGCCGAATGAGCGACGAGATGCCGCCGGTTTTCGTCGATGAAAAGAAGCTGCGCAAACAATCGCGGCGCGACTTCATCTTCTTCGGCGCCGGCACCTTCGCCGCATTGGCAGGGCTGTGGTGGATCGCGCCGCTGGCATCGAAGAAGCGCCTTGCCGGCGAGCATGCCACCGACGTTCTCGACACCGCCGCGGCACGGTTCGGCTTCACCAAAGAGCGCAGCGAGCGGTTTCAGAACCGCGCCCTGACGTTCGACGACGACATCGCCGAGGCGCTGTACTCGCCCACGCGAAGCGTGCGGATGTACCGGGCGAGCGACGTCACCCCTCTGCGCAACAACTACAACGGGCGGACGCCGTCACCCGCGTACATCGACGCCTGGACGCTCACGCTGACCGGCCTTGCCTCGGGACAGGACGCCGTCCTCCGGTTGCCCGACCTCTCACTCATCGAACAGCATGCGCAGGTGACGCGCCTCTGTTGCGTGGAAGGCTGGAGCGCCATCGCCGGCTGGAGCGGAGTTCGTTTCGCCGATCTGCTGCGAGCCTACCCAC
>DATLWH010000786.1:0-2043 GCA_035576505.1 Thermoanaerobaculia bacterium
CCAACCAATGACCACCCTCCGCACTTGCGTCTTCCCCTGTGCCGGTTTTGGTACCCGGTTTTTTCCGGCGACCAAAGTGATCCCGAAGGAGATGCTGCCGCTCGTCGACAAGCCGATCCTGCAATACGGGATCGAAGAAGCGCTCGGTTCGGGGATGGACAAGCTGATCGTCGTCCTCTCCAAAGGGAAGGATGCCATCCTCGATCACTTCGACCGGACCTCGGAGCTGGAGCGCTCGCTTCAGGAGCGGAAGAGGAATGACTTGCTCGACGAAGTCGAAACGGTCAGCAGAATGGTAGACATCATCTCCGTTCGTCAGAAGGAAGCGCTCGGGCTCGGCCACGCCGTGCTGCAGGCGAAGGATGCAGTCGGCCGCGAGCCGTTCGCGGTCTTGCTGCCGGACGATGTGATCCTCGCCGACGAACCATGCCTGTTGCAGATGAGGCGCGTGTTCGAGGAGACCGGCCGCCCGGTGGTGGCGCTGATGGAAGTGGCACCCGATCAGACATCGCGCTACGGCATCGTGGCCGGCGAGACGCTCGGCAAACGCCGTTTCCATATCACCGACATGGTGGAGAAGCCGAAGGTCAAGCCGCCGTCGCACTACGCCATCATCGGCCGCTACATCCTCCCGCCGGACATCTTCCCGCTTCTGGAGAAAACCGAGCGTGGCGCGGGCGGCGAGATCCAGCTCACGGATGCGCTGCGCGAGCTGGTGCGCACGGGAGATTTCTACGGCTATGTTTTCGAGGGGAAGCGCTACGACGCCGGCGAGAAGCTCGGCTACCTGAAGGCCACCGTCGACTACGCGCTCCGTCACCCGGTACTCGGCGAGGAGTTTCGCGAGCATCTGCAGGCACTGATCCTCGATCAGTCCGAAGATCGGCCCGAGCAACATGGACAAACGCTTCGACATCCTCGACGCGCCTGACGACGTGCGCGCGCTGGTCGGCGAGTGCGAGCTGACAGGCAATCGCACCACGTTCCTGCGCAACGACCGGCCCATCGCCATCCTCATCTCCCACGATGAGTACCTGGCCCTCCGCGAGACGATCGACATCGCCGACGACGCTCCCCTCCGCGCCGCGATCGACGAAGGGGAACAAGAGGTGGAGCGGGGAGCGATGCTGGCGGTCGAGGATTTGCTGGAGATCTGAACATGTGGAACGACCGCCTGCGCTTCGCGGAGCGCGTGGAAAAAGACTGGCGCGCGCTGACCGACGAGCAGCGTGCCGTCGCCAGGCGTGCGCTGGAGACCATCGACGAGGACCCGATCATCGGCGCGCCGCTGTTCGAGCCGTTGCGCGGGTACTGGAGCTATCGCAGCGAGGGGGTGCGCATCATCTACCGCATCGTCACAGAGGCACGCTTCATCGTCGTTCTGAACATCGGGCTGGTGATGGCGCGATGAGATTCATCCTGGCCTCGCAATCACCGCGGCGGCGCGAGTTGCTGGCCTCGATCGGCCTCACGTTCGACGTCATGCCGAGCGACGTTCCTGAAGTTCCTCAGCCCGGCGAATCACCCGAGGAGTACGTGGCGCGGTTGTCCCGCGACAAAGCCGCCACCATCGCCGCCAGGGAGGAGAACGCCTGGATCATCGCCGCCGACACGACCGTGCTCCTGGGCGAGGAACTGCTCGAGAAGCCGGCCGACGCGGACGACGCCAAGCGGATGCTGGCGACGATCGCCGGCAGGACGCACACCGTCTATACGGGCGTGACTCTGCAGAATGTTTCGCAAGGGTGGCGCGACACGCGCGTGGCGGAGACGGAGGTCCGCATGCTGCCTCTCGACGCGCACGACATCGCGTGGTATGTCTCGACCGGCGAACCGCTCGATAAGGCGGGCGCCTACGCGGCACAAGGGATCGGAGGCATGTTCATCGACTCCATCCATGGCAGCTATACGAACGTAGTTGGATTACCACTTGCTTTGCTTTTCCAGATGCTGAGACGGGCGGGGGTGGATCCTTTGCGGGGGTCGGGCGTCGGGAGTCGGGGGTCGGAAGCCGCGGGCTGAGCCAATATGCTTACTCCGACA
>DATLWH010000787.1:0-6861 GCA_035576505.1 Thermoanaerobaculia bacterium
GGGCTGCTGCTGCGCGTACGCCGCGCCGATGCAGATCGCGAGACACAACAAAATGAGAGAACCCCGGCGAAATCCATCCATCGTGACCTCCTCCATTAAGTTAAGGCGCAAAAGGTAATCCTGACGGAGATCGGGGGTCAAGGAGACCAGGCGCTCCCGAGTGCGCACTGTCCAGCCTGCCTACGCAGGAAGTCTAAAGTTGCGGTCGACGTAGGTCGGACTCTCCAGTCCGACCGGCACTTGGGAGAGCTGTAGTTTAGAAAGTGCTTCTGGTCACCGACCGCGTAAGTACCGGTCGGACTAGAGAGTCCGACCTACGTTGCCACGTGGAGTCCGACCTGCGTTTTTTCCGCGCTCTTGCTAGTGCTTCGGCGGTTGCGCGGCTTTCGCCGGCGGTCCCACGGTCGCGGTCTGCTGCGCGGCCAATACTTCCGGCGGCGTTACGGCTCCCGACTCGACGACGAACGTTCTCATCATATGGGGATGTCCATCGAACTGGTACTCGAGAGTGGGCAGCGGGAGGGGGCGGTTCTCGTCCTGCTGGTCGCTGAGATCAGTGACTTCGGTGAGGGGGATGGCAGCGGCGGCGGAGACGAGGCGGGCGTTGCGGCGCGTCACGTATTCGTGGAGTCCGGCCAGAAGAAGAAGGCCGAGGAGGATGCCGAGGGCGATGACGACGCCTTGCCGCTGCCGGGCGAACTCGACGACGCTCGTCGTGGGCGATGTCTGGCGCGGATGGAACATCGTTTCGAGCATTGCCTGCGTGTCGACCGGCTTCTTGCCGGTGCGCGGGTCGGCGCCACAGTACGGGCAGAGCCGGGCCACGGCATCGATGTCGTGGTGGCACGACGCGCAGGCGATGCGGTCAGCGGATGCGTTCGGGGGATCGACGGTCATCACGGACGTACGTTTATATCGACGGAGAGCGTGGATGTCACGGGTTGTCCGTTCAACGTGGCCGGCCGGTAGCGCCAGCTCTGCACTGCCGCGATGAGACGCGGCATCTCGCCGGGGATCGATTGGGCGACGTTGATGTCCTGAACCCGGCCGTCCGAACCGACGGTGAGCGTGAGCCTGGCACTCGTCGGGCGGTCGACGACGATCGTCGGCACAGGCTGGTAAAGCGGTACCGGCCTTGTGTGGTGCACGGTCGGCTCAGCGTTGTGCGTCGTGCGGCTGGAATGCGATTCACCGCTGCCGCCGATGGTGCGCGGATCGATCGTGTCGTGATTCACGTTCGCCGCGCGCTCCGCCGTTGCCCGCTTCGCCGCGGCCGAGTAGGCGCCGGACGGAAGTGCGGTGGCGTCGGCGCGCTCGCCGCTCGTATCGTTGCTCTCGCTCAGCGGTTGCGCCGGCGCGCTCGTGACCGGCGTCTCTTGCTGGACCGGCTCACTGCCTTCGACCGGAACGAGCGTGACGGTCGATCGCGGGGCCGACCGCTCCGGTACGTTTGCCGCCGCCTGGGTCGCGGCCTGCGTAGCCTTCGCCTCGTTCAATGAACGCACATGGGCACCGAGCACGAAGGCGCTGATCACCAGCACGATGAAGGCGACCGTGGCGATGATCCGGTTGCGCAGGCGATTGTCCGCGGGCGGCACGTACAGCGGCGCTGCCGGTGAGGCTGCTTCCAGCGGGGGCGGCGTGGCCTGATCCCAACCACAGTAGACGCACGATCGCGCGTAGGCATCGATCGGACGGTTGCATCGGACGCACGCTCTTTGCTCAGCCATAACCACGTTCTGGTTCGTATGGTGCAACCGGCGTACCGCGAATCGACCGTAGGTCGGAGGTCGGACGTAGGTCGGACTCTCTAGTCGGACGTAGGTCGGACTCTCTAGTCCGACCGGTGCTCGCGAGATCTAAACAATCAAGGCGGCTTCTCCTGACGCGCGGGTCGGACTGGAGAGTCCGACCTACGTAGTCCGGTGCTCGCGAGATCCAAACGATCAAGGCGGCTTCTGCTGCCGCGCGGGTCGGACTGGAGAGTCCGACCTACGTGACCACCTACGTTCGGCAGCGAGAATGCCCCGCAGCGGTTCTACAATGCGCTCCATGCTTGCACCTGACCAGCACCTCGGTCCGTACCGTCTCGTCGCCCGCGTCGGGGCAGGGGGGATGGGTGAGGTATGGCGGGCGGAAGACTCGCGCCTCGGGCGCACCGTTGCGATCAAGGTGCTGCCGCCTTCGTTTGTCGCCGACGTCGAGGCGACGGCGCGGCTGAAGCGCGAGGCGCGGACGGCTGCCCAGCTCTACCACCCGTCCATTGCCACCATCCATTCGATCGAGCAGGACGGCGACCACATCTTCATCGTCGAAGAGTTCGTCGAGGGGGAGTCGCTGACGAACGTCATCCGACGCGGCGGCCTTTCCGAGGCGGAGATCTGCCGCATCTGCCGCGCCGTCGCCGATGCGCTGGCCGAGGCCCATGCCAAGGGGATCGTGCACCGCGACATCAAGCCGGACAACATCATCGTGGCCGGCAACCGCGTCAAAGTTCTCGACTTCGGCATTGCCAAGCAGGTGGGCGTGGCCGGCGCCTCGGCATCCGATACGCCGACGGCGGCGTTCGTCACGCAGCAGGGGATGATCGTCGGCACGATCCATTACATGTCGCCCGAGCAAGCGCTCGGGAAGGCGATCGACGGCCGCACCGACGTCTTCTCGCTCGGCGTCGTGCTGTACGAGATGGCCACCGGACGCCGGCCGTTCGGCGGAGAGACGATCACGGAGACGATGACGCAGATCATCCGTGATGAACCGGCCGAGCCTCTGCTCGTGAATCCCAAGATCACGCCGGGGATGAACGAGATCATTCAGCGCTCGCTCCGCAAGAACGTCGCCGAGCGCTACACGGCGGCGGAACTGGTGACGGCGCTCGACGCCCAGATGGGACGCGCCGCGACAGCGCCGTACACATCCGAGGCCGCGCTCACAGCCGCGGTAACCGCGGCGGCGCCGACCATCAACACCGGATCTCAGGCGAAAACTGTGATGGAAGCGCCGGCGCGGCCGCGCCGAGGGGGCATGGCGAATCTCGCCTATGTCGCGCTCATCGTCGTGGTCGCCGCGATCGCCGTGGCGTACTGGCTGTCGCATCGGGGCGAGCCGGCGACGAACATCGCCGCATCGGCCCCGACCACGCCGGCATCGCAGCCGGCGTCGACGACCTCGGTGGCCGTGACCGCACCGACAGCGACGCTCGTCGAGGGGACGACGACCGCATCGCCGTCCCCGGCCGAAAATTCGACTACCGCGACGCCGGCGGGCCATATGGTTCCGCCCACGGCATCGCAGGCACCGGCAGCGTCGACGATGGCCCTGAGCGGCGCCCTGGCACCTGCCACCCCTCCGCCGGCCGCTCCTCCGCCGGTCACGCCGGCGCCGCAGCCTGCTCCTCCCGCGCAATCGAGTGCCGACACTCTCTACACGACCGCGATGTCGCAGCTTCTCAGCGGCGACAAGGGCGAGGCGCGCAAGAGTCTGCTGCAGGTTGTGCAGCAGGATCCGCATTACGCCAAGGCGCATTTCCAGTTGGGCGAGATCGCGCTTTTCAATCGCAACTTCAACTACGCGGCGCAGGAGCTCGATCGCGCCATGGAAGACTCCGACCGCCTCAATCCCCATCAGCAACAGATTGCCGGCCTCTCGCTGGCCATCGCCAGGCATGACCGTTCGGAAATCGAGCGGCTGGATGCAGAGATCTCGCAGCGCTGGCCCGATGACGTCGATCTCGCGCGCATGCGCGCGTTCTTTCCGGGAATGTTCAACGAGCTCCCGCGCGGTGGCGGTGGGCGGCGCCGGCGGCCGTAGGAGGGGCCACGTAGGTCGGACTCTCCAGTCCGACCGGTTCTCGCGCTGGCGCTCGTTGTCAACCAGCCGGCGCGCGAATCCTGCGGTTGGACTGGAGAGTCCTACCTCAGGAGTTTGGACGTTAACGACGCCGCGATAGCGGCACAAAGAGGGTAGCCAGAGGTGCGAGCGCTTTTTGCGAGCACCTCTGGTGGCGGTTTGCAATGAAATTGTGCCGCGTCAGCGGCACTGGATGAGTAAGACGAATGACGAATGCGACGACTTCCAGTGCCGCTGACGCGGCACGAAATCCATAGCATCCGCAACCAGGGGTGCTCGCAGAAAGCGCTCGCACCCCTGGCTGACTAAACTAACTGGAATCGCAGACAGAGTGTTCATCGAGCGCCCTTCTCCCCACCGCGCTTTTCAGCGGGGGGGAGAAGGTGCCGCAGGCGGATGAGGGGGCGTTGGAGCTTGCCGAACAGTGGACTGCGTTCATGAACGGACGTAGGGAAACTCGTGAAAACAATTTACTTCAGCGCGAGAACGCCCCCTCATCCGCCTTCGGCACCTTCTCCCCCCGCAAAAAAATCGCGGGGGGAGAAGGGCGCTCGAAACGAAACGTTCAGACAGACTGTGAGAAATGCGGACTGGAGAGTCCGACCTACGTTGGATTCGCCGGCCGGTTTACAATCCGCCGCCTATGTTCGACGCCATTCGCTTCGCGAGGCGGCTCATCGACATCCCGTCGCCGACCGAGAGCGAATTCGACGTCGCCGTTTTTCTGCACGATGAACTGGCGGCGCTCGGTTATGCCTGCCGCAGGCAGACGGTCAACGAGCGTCGATTCAATGTCTACGCGGCCGCCGGCGGCAGGCCGCGCGTGATCTTCAACTCGCACATCGACACGGTGCCGCCGTGGCTGGCCGCGCGCGAGGACAGCGACTTCCTCTACGGCCGAGGCGCGTGCGATACGAAGGGGATCATCGCGGCCATGGTGGCGGCGGGGGAGCGGCTGCGGGCCGATGGGGTGAGCGACTTCGCCTACCTCTTCGTCGTCGGCGAGGAGACCGACTCGATCGGCGCCAAGATGGCGAACAAGGAGTTTGCAGGGATGGAATCGGAGTACATCGTCGTCGGCGAGCCTACGGAGTCGATGTTCGCACGCGCCTCGAAAGGAGCGCTGACCTGCTTTGTCCGTTTCGACGGCATCGCCGGACACTCCGCCTATCCTGAGCGCGGCGACTCGGCCATCAACAAGATGGTCGCGGCGATCGCGGAGATCAATGCCACGCGCTGGGGCACCCACGAAGAGCTCGGCGAAACCACCGTCAACGTCGGCGTCGTACGCGGCGGCGAGAAGCCGAACGTCATTCCCGCCGAGGCTGAGTGCCAGATGATCTTCCGAACCGTTACCGATCCGGAGGACGTGCAGGCCAGGCTGCAGACGATCCTGGCGCGGCACGACGGCACGATCACCGTGTCGCGCGGCAACCCGCCGCAATTCATGAAAGTGCCGGAAGGAGCTACGTCGAGAGTCGTGGCTTTCAACAGCGACATCCCGCACCTCGGCGCGCTCGGCAAGCCGCTTCTGTTCGGACCAGGCTCAATCCTCGACGCGCACGGCGCGAATGAGAAGATCGGAAAGAGAGAATTGCTCGACGCAATCGAGACGTATCAAAGGCTGGTTGTAACCTTGTTGTCATAGTTCGCGGTAGCGCGGTAGCGGGGTGTTCGGTTGCAGCGGACGCGTGACCGCGAGACCGCGCAACCACGAGACCGCGCGACCGCGAAGGAGAGCAATGCCCGGCATCAACATCCCTATCTATCTCATCGCCGCCGTCCGCACGCCGATCGGCAAATTCGGCGGCGGCCTGTCGTTGCTCACCGCCGTTGAGCTGGGAACGGCCAGCGCAAAGGAGACGCTGGCACGCAGCGGTATCGATCCGAATGCCGTCGACGAAGCGATTTTCGGCAATGCTAGACAGGCCGGCGTCCGACCAAATCCAGGACGGCAGATCGCAGTCCGGAGTGGATTGCGCCACGAGGCGCCTGCCTATACGGTCAATCAGGCCTGCGGGTCGGGACTGCGCGCCATCATGAACGCGGCGGACCAGATCCGCCTGGGGCAGGCCAGTGTCGTTCTCGCCGGCGGCACCGAGTCGATGTCGAATACGCCGTACATGCTGCCGCGAGCCCGCTGGGGTTACCGCATGGGCGATGCCGAGATCGTCGACGGAATGTACCGCGACGGCTTCCTCTGCCCGCTGGCCGACGAGTTGATGGGAGCGACGGCGGAGACGCTGGCCGATCGTTACGGGATCCCGCGCGCAGAGCAGGATGCGTATGCCGTCGAGACGCAGCGCCGTGCGGGCGTGGCGTGGGAAGAGGGACGCTTCGGCGATGAGATCGTGCCGGTCACGGTCGCGGGAAGGAAGGGCGATGTCGTCATCGACAAAGATGAGCACCCGCGCTTCGATGCCGACCTCGCATCTCTGGCGAAGCTGCCGCCCGTCTTCCGCAAGAACGGCACGGTACACGCCGGCAATTCGTCGGGAGTCACGGACGGCGCCTCGTCGATGCTCGTCGCCTCCGCCGAGGCGGTGCAGGTCCATGGCCTCGAGCCGATGGGACGGATCGTCGGCTACGCGCAGGCGGGTGTCGATCCGAAGATCATGGGCATCGGACCCGTTCCGGCCACGCGCAAGCTGCTCGCCGAAACCGGCATCGCGCTCGACGACATCGACCTCATCGAACTGAACGAAGCATTTGCCGCGCAGGTGCTGGCGTGCGACCGCGAACTGCACATCGACCGCGACAAGCTCAACGTACACGGCGGCGCGATCTCGCTGGGACACCCCATCGGCGCGACAGGCGCGCGCATCACCACGACGCTCCTGCACGCGCTGGCATCACGAGACAAACGGCTCGGCCTGGCGACGCTTTGCATCAGCGGCGGGATGGGGATGGCGATGCTGGTGGAGAGGTGCTGAGGATGCCGGGGGTCGGGAGTCGGGGGTCGGGGGGCGGAGAGGACGGGTAAACTCGCGGAGATGCTTGGAGTCGTGAGTC
>DATLWH010000788.1:0-3643 GCA_035576505.1 Thermoanaerobaculia bacterium
ATCGTCAAGAACGTCTGTGCCCAGCACGGCTACACCGCGACATTCATGCCCAAGCCGATGTTCGGGGACAACGGCTCGGGAATGCACGTGCACATGAGCCTGTGGAACGACGGCAAGAATCTCTTCTTCGATCCGAACGGCTACGCGCTGCTGTCGGACGCCGCGCGCTGGTACATCGGCGGACTGATCAAGCACGCCCCCGCGATTCTGGCCTTCGCGGCGCCGACCACCAACAGCTACCGCCGGCTGGTGCCGGGCTACGAGGCGCCGATCAACCTCGTCTACTCGCAGCGGAACCGGTCGGCGATCTGTCGGATTCCGATGTACTCGAAGTCGCCCAAGGCCAAGCGCGTCGAGTTCCGGGCGCCCGATCCGTCGAGCAACCCGTATCTCACCTTCGCGGCCCTGCTGATGGCCGGCCTCGACGGCGTGAAGCACAAGATCGAGCCGCCCAAGCCGATGGACGTCGATCTTTACGACCTCGAGCCGTCGGAGCGGAAGCATGTGAAGAACACCCCCGGCAGCCTGCCGGAGTCGCTCGCAGCGCTCGAGGCCGATCACGCTTTCTTGACCGAGGGGGGCGTCTTCACGCAGGATCTGATCGACACTTGGGTGGCGTACAAGCGCGCCAAGGAAGTCGATCCGGTGGCGCTGCGGCCGCATCCCTACGAGTTCTTCCTGTATTACGACGTGTGAGATAGAACGCAGATTGCAGACGGCAGTCCGCTCCTCACGGAACGAACTGCCGTCTGCCGTCTGCTATCCCATCCAAAGACATGACTACCAAGCGCGAAATTCTCGAGCTCGCGAAAAAGCAGGGTGTCACCTTTCTCCGGCTGCAATTCACCGACATCCTGGGCGTCAACAAGAACGTCGAAGTGCCCGAAAGCCAGTTCGAAAAGGCGCTCGAGGGCGACATCATGTTCGACGGATCGTCGATCGAGGGATTCGTGCGCATCGAAGAGTCGGACATGGTGCTGCACCCCGACCTCGACACCTTCCGCATCCTGCCCTATGACGACGAGGGCGGGAAAGTGGCGCGGATCATCTGCGACATCTACAACCCCGATGGCACCGCCTTCAACGGCTGCACTCGTCAGGCGCTGAAGCGCCAGATCGCGAGCGCGAAGGCGTCGGGCTACACAATGATGGCGGGAGTGGAAGCGGAGTTCTTCATCTTCCAGCTCGACGCCAACGGCGAGCCGACCACCGAGACCCACGACAGCGGCGGTTACTTCGATCAGACGCCCGTCGACCGTGCCGAGGAAATCCGTCGGCTGATCATCAAGGACCTGGTGTCGATGGGCTTCGAGGTCGAAGCGGGGCATCACGAGGTGGCGCCGGGCCAGCACGAGATCGACTTCCGCTACGCCGAGGCGCTGGAGACGGCGGACAACCTCGCCACCTTCCGGTTCATCGTCCGCAACGTGGCCTACCGCCACGGCTTTCTCGCGACCTTCATGCCGAAGCCGATCTTCGGACAAAACGGGTCGGGGATGCACACGCACCAGTCGCTGTTCAAGGGCGATCACAATGCGTTTCACGACCCCAAGGCGCCCTGGGAGTTGTCGAAGGTGGCGCTTGCGTACATCGGGGGACTGCTCGATCACGCGCGGGGCTTCTGCTCGATCACCAATCCGCTGGTGAACAGCTACAAGCGCCTGGTGCCCGGATATGAAGCGCCGGTCAACGTGGCGTGGTCGATGCGCAACCGCTCGCCATTGGTGCGCATTCCCGACCGCCGCGGCACCGGCACGCGCTGCGAGCTACGGATGCCCGATCCGTCCGCCAACCCCTACCTCGCGCTCGCGGTGCAGCTCGCCGCCGGGCTCGACGGCGTATCCCGGGGCCTCGTGCCCCCCGATCCGGTGAACAAGAACATCTTCGAAATGAGCCACCGGGAGCGGCGGAAGTACCGCATCGACGAGCTGCCGCGGGACCTGCACGAAGCGCTCGACTGTCTCGAGAAGGACGACGTGATCCGCGCCGCGCTCGGCGAGCACATCTACGAGCGGTTCGTCGAGGCCAAGCGGGAGGAATGGCACGATTACATAGGCAAGGTTAGCGCTTGGGAATTGGAGAGATACCTCGGACAGTACTGACAAGAAAAGGCGTCGAGCGACGGCGTCAAGCAAGGACGTCAAGCAGAGACGTCAAGCAGAGACGTCATCAACGGGTTGGCGGGGGATGTTGGGCGAGCCGGTCGATCATCTTAATCGCAAGAATGACTTGATTCTCCAGGTGTCGAATGGCCGAAAAGTGTTGCGGGTGCACGCGTGCGGCGATGCGAAGCTGACTGAGAGTCTCCTTCGCGGATCCGAGGGCGTACGATAGAAACTGCCTGAACTCCCCGACGGTGCCCTTGCCGCAGGCTTCGGCTATGTTTGAACTGACCGAGAGCGCCGCTCGCACCAGTTGATCCCTACGAGCGAGCGCTGCTGGTCCTCGAAACGTGCGGGCAAGCACGAAAGCCTCGACCGCGATTCCGGAGGCCAGTTGATGGACCCGCAGGCGACTCGCTTCAGCCTGTAGCGACATCCGCATATCATGGACTCCCCACCCCACAATCGTGGCATCCGATTTACGCATTCGCTCGACGTATTCGCTCGACGCCTTTGCTTGACGCTTTCGATGTTGACAGCCGGATGTGACTTGTTGCCGCGCCCGGGAGACACCCGCGGCGAGCAGCAGCAAGCGGCGTGGGTGTCCGCCGGACGCCTGGTGGTCGATACCGATCCGCGCCTGACGGTCGTGCGCCTGCAGATCGACTCGGCCCGCGTCCCCGGGGGCCACGACGTGCTCCTGGCCCGCTTCGAATTCGATGACGCCCACGCCCTCACGATCGGTCTCGATTTCGGAGACGTCCGCCACCTCGAGCGGGGGCGTCCGTACGCCCTCGGTGGGCGGGACGCGCCCATCCCCGCATTCGCCACCGTCGCCTGCCTCTGCCGTCCGCTCCGCCCCGACTCGGTGCGCGGCACCTATGAAATGGAAAAGCGGGGGATCGCGCAGATCACGGGACGGCTCGACGCGACGCTCTTCTTCACCGCCTGGGACGGATCGGGACAACACGCGTCGTACCGGCTGCGCCAGCGGATCGAGGGAGTGAAATGAGGGCGGTCGGGCTCATCGTGATTCTCGCCGCCGTCCCGTGTATCCGCCTGACAGCCCAGTCTCCGATCATCGACACCGTCATCGTCGTTACGCACAACATCTACGATGTCAACGATTCGACTCGGGGACGCTTCCCGCGGCTCGTGAACGCGCTGCACGTCACCACCCGCCCCGGTGTGGTGCGCCGGACCATCCTGCTCGCGGCGGGCGAGCCCTTTGACTCAGCACGCGCGGTCGAAAGCGAGCGGCTGCTGCGCGGGCTGACGGTATTCCGCGACATCCGCATCGACACGATCCGGGTGGACGGGCGCCTGGCGCTGCGGGTCCAGACGTCCGACGGCTGGAGCACCAGGGTCGACCTGGGCTACGCGTCGACCGGCGGATCGGTGACCTGGTCGATCGGCGCGGCCGAGCAGAACTTCCTCGGCACGGCCACGTTGCTCGGCGTGCGGTATCAACGGACGCCGGACCGAAGCGCGGTGGATCTGCAGTACCAGAACCCCGCGTTCCTGTTTCGGCGGGCCGCGCT
>DATLWH010000789.1:0-6766 GCA_035576505.1 Thermoanaerobaculia bacterium
GTTCCCGGCTGCGTGGTCGTGGGCATGGCGCGCATGAAGAGCATTCTGGAGATCGATCTCGAAAACGGCTGGATGCGCGTGCAGCCGGGCGTGATCAATCTCGACGTGAGCAAGCGCCTCGGTCCGGATGGCTACTACTACGCCCCCGATCCTTCGTCACAGAGCGTCTGCACGATCGGCGGCAACGTCTCCGAGAACTCCGGTGGCGCGCACTGCCTCAAGTACGGGTTCACGGTGAATCATGTTCTGGGCGCACGCCTCGTCCTCAGCGACGGTACGGTCGTCGACCTCGGCGGGCCGGTCGCGGACAGGCCCGGCTACGATCTGCTCGGCGTGCTCGTCGGAAGCGAAGGGACGCTCGGCATCGTGACCGAGGTCGTGCTGCGCATCCTGCGCAAACCGGAGGCGACGCGCACGTTTCTGGCGACGTTTCCCTCAACCCGCGAAGCGGGAAACGCCGTCTCCGCCATCATCTCCGGCGGAATCGTTCCGGCGGCCATCGAGATGATGGACCGCCTGGCCATCGTCGCGGCGAAGGCAGCTACCGGCGTCGACTGGCCGGACGTCGGCGCCGTCATTCTGATGGATGTCGACGGCCCTCTGGCCGAGGTCGAGCACACCTCGGCGCAGGCAATCGAGATGGCCCGTGCCGCCGGCGCGATCGAGATCCGCCGTCCGAAAGACGAAGACGAACGGGCCATGCTCTGGAAAGGGCGCAGGAGCGCCTTCGCCGCCGTCGGGCGCATCAGCCCGAACTACGTCGTGCAGGACGGCGTCATTCCGCGCTCGGCCATCGCCGAGGTGCTGGGCGACATCGAGGCGCTGGCGAAAGAGTCGGGACTGCGCATCGCCAACGTCTTTCACGCCGGCGACGGCAATCTCCATCCGCTCGTCCTATACGACGTGAAGATCCCGGGACAGGAGCGGCTGGCCGAGGATGTGGCCGGCGAGATCCTTCGCATCTGTCTCCGCTTCGGCGGATCGATCACCGGCGAGCATGGCGTCGGCGCCGACAAAGCGCCCTACATGGCCGAGATGTTCACCGACGACGACCTCGAAACGATGAGCCGCATCCGCTGCGCGTTCGATCCCGACGCGCGCTTCAATCCCGGAAAAGTGTTTCCCACGCCGCGTTTGTGCGGCGACCGGCCGGGACTCTATCGGCCGCATCCGGCCGAGCTCTCCGGCCAGGCAGATCGGATGTGATGACAACGCACTCGATCGCCGGCGTGACGCCGAAGGCTGTCTTCGTTCCCGGCACCATCGCCGAGGCCGCGTCGCGCATCGCCGAAAGCGAAGCGGCCGGCGAGGCGGTCGCATTCATCGGCGGAGGGACCGATCTCGAGATCGGCAGCCCGCCCGAGCGCCTCGATCTCGCAATCCATACGACGAAGCTCGACCGCATCGTCGAGCATGCGCCCTCGGATCAGATCATCGCCGCCGAGGCGGGCCTGACGCTGGCGCGATTGCAGGAAGTGGCCGGAGCGCACGGCCAGCGTCTGGCCATCGACCCTCCCCTCCCCGGCCGCGCCACCATCGGCGGCATCGTCGCCGCGAATGCCTTCGGGCCGCTGCGGACCCGCTTCGGATCGGTCCGCGACCTGATCATCGGCATCTCCATCATCCGGGCCGACGGCGTACTCGCACACGGCGGCGGCAAGGTCGTGAAGAATGTCGCCGGCTTTGATCTGCCGAAGCTGATGGCCGGCTCGCTGGGAACTCTCGGCATGATCGCCACGGCAACGTTCCGGCTTCACCCGCTGCCGGAGGCATCCCAGTCGCTGCTGATGGCGAATCGGGACGCCGCGGCGGTGCGAAACCTGGTCGCCGAGCTGCGGCAGAGCCAACTGGAAGCGGCTGCCGTGGCCGCCATCGCCGAAGGCAGCGGCTTCGACGTCTGCGTCCGCTTCGAAGGATTTCACGCAGGCGTCGTCGCGCAGCGCGACCGCCTGACGCAACTTCACCGCGCGGACGGTTGTGACGTCCTGGACGCCGCCGACACAACGCGATTCTGGCTGCGTCACGACGCCGTTCGAACGGGAGGCCCGCTCAAGCTCAAGATCGCCGCGCTCCCGAACGCCATCGAGATGGTGAACGCCTCCGTGGCCGCGCCGCTGCTCGGCGGGCTGACAAACGGCGGATTTGTCTGGTATCCGACCTTTGGTATCGGCTTCATCACCGGTACACCAATCGACGATCAACTGAGCGCCGCGGCTATCGAGAGTGCCCGGCGCGTATTGACGACGGCGGGAGGCTCGTTGACGATCGAAGCGGCTCCGGCCGCGATACGGGAACGCGTGAGCCCGTGGGGAGAGCCGCGCGCTACGCTGCCGCTGATGCAGGCTACAAAGCAGAGGTTCGATCCGGGCAGGCGTCTGGCGCCCGGACGATTCGTGGGGGGCATTTGACCGACTCCGTGCAGCCACTGCTGCCGCAACCGCACAGCGGGCGCAGTCTCATCGACGACTGCGTTCATTGCGGGTTCTGCCTGCCCACCTGCCCGACCTACGTCTCGTGGGGCGAGGAGATGGACTCGCCGCGCGGCCGCATCGTCCTGATGAAAGGGCTGGCCGAGGGGACGATCGATTACTCCGACACCGTCGTTGGGCACTTCGACCGCTGTCTCGGGTGTATGGCCTGCGTCACGGCCTGTCCCTCGGGCGTGAAGTACGACGTGCTGATCGAAGAGACGCGCGCGAAAATCGAAGAGCACCATCAACGATCGGCCGGCGACAGGATGCACCGGGGGATGATCTTCACGCTCTTCCCTTATGCCCGCCGTCTCAAGATGCTGCTGGCGCTGCTCTTTCTCTACAGCCGCAGCGGGCTGCAGTGGATCGTGAGGCATACAGGCCTTCTCAGCATTCTTCCGCGGCGCATGGCGCAGCTCGACGCGCTGATGCCGCCGGTCAGCGTCCACCATCTCACCGCGTCGCTCCCCGCGGTCACCCCGGCCGCGGGGACGAAACGGAGGCGCGTCGGCCTGCTCGCCGGATGCGTGCAACGCGTCTTCTTTCCGGGCGTCAATGAGGCGACGCTTCGCGTTCTCAGCGCCGAGGGATGCGAGGTCGTCGTTCCGCGGGAGCAGGGGTGTTGCGGGGCGCTCTCCATGCACGCCGGACGCGATGAAGAAGCCATGCGCTTCGGCCGCGCTCTGATCGACGCGTTCGAGAAAGCGGACGTCGACACCATCATCGTTAACGCCGCCGGCTGCGGCTCGCACATGAAAGACCTCAAACGGATCCTGGCAAACGACGCGCAGTGGTCAGAACGCGCGGCCAGGTTCTCGGAGAAGGTGCGGGACATCAGCGAGTTCCTCGCGGCGCTCCCTCCGGTGGCGACGAGGCATCCTCTGCACCTGCGGCTCGCCTATCACGACGCCTGTCACCTCGCCCATGCCCAGAAGATCCGCGCCGCGCCGCGGCAACTCCTGCGCGGGATTCCGGAGCTGGAGCTCGTGGAGATCCCAGACAGCGAGCAATGCTGCGGCAGCGCCGGCATCTACAACCTCATCCAGCCGGAGAGCGCGGACGAGATCGGCGCGCGCAAGGTCGCCAACGTGCTCGTCACAAAGCCGGACCTGCTGGCCAGCGCCAATCCCGGCTGCACGCTGCAGATCCAGAAGATCCTGCGCGAGAGCGGCAGGAAGTTGCGCGCCGCGCATCCCATCGAGATCCTCGATGCGTCGATCCGTGGGGAGAAATTGAGTCGGTAAAGAGCCGACCACAGAGGCTCAGAGATCACTGAGGGGTTCTCCGTGCTCTTTGTGCCTCTGTGGTAAGAATTGACATCACCTCGGAATGCTGCCATTTTTGGGTCCTCACGGAGGGACTTCGCATGCACCGTTCACGTTCGTGGCAGATCCTTCTCTCGGCAGCTTTCCTGTTCCTATCCGCAGTGGCGTCGTGCCTGGCGGATGACACCGAAATCCGCGTCGGCGCGGTGCTGCCGCTCACCGGCAAAGAGTCGAAGATCGGCGGCGCCTACAAGGTGGCCACCGAGTACGCCGTCAAAGAGATCAACGATGGCGGCGGCGTCGACGTTCATGGGAAGAAGATGAAGATCAACCTCATCCTTCTCGACGATACGTCAGATGCGGCCAAGAGCGCACAGCTCACCGAGCAGCTCATCGTGCAGCACAAAGTCCACGCCGTGATCGGCGGATATGGATCGCAGCTCGTACAGGCGGAGAGCGTCGTGCCGGAGCGTTACGGTGTTCCGTACATCTCCGGAGGCGCCGGCGCCAGCGCCATCTACGGCCGCAGCAAATGGGTCTTCGGAACGCTCTCCCCGGTCGAGAACCTGGCCCAGACCCAGATGGAGTTCCTCACGGATCTCATCAATACGGGGAAACTGAAGGCGCCCCTGAAGATCTCGCTCGTGCGGGAGAACACCGAGCATGGACGGGACTTCGCGAAGGGCGTCGAAGACTTCGTCAAGACCCATCCGAAGCTGTACTCGATCGTCCTCAACGAGAGCTTCGAGCTCTACGCCCCCGATTTCAAGCCGCTCATGGGACGCGTCCAGCAGGCCAAAGGCGACATCTTCATGTGCGATGCCCATCTCGAGGATTACATCGCCATGCAGCGCACCTACACGCAGATGGGCCTCTACCATCAGATGGTCACCTACGGCGCGCGCGGGGCCGACGAGGCCGGCCGCAAAGCGCTCGGCGCGGCCACCGACTACATCTTCGCCAGCGGCTGGTGGTCTGACCTGTTGCCCTACCCGCAGGTGAAAGCCTTCAACACCAAGTGGAAGGCAGCAACCGGAAACATGCCGCAGTGGTATCACGCCTGCGCCTATGAGACCGTGCGCGCTCTGGCCGCTGCCATCCACAAAGCGGGGTCGCTCAAGCCGGAACCCATTCGAAGCGCCATCGCCACGATCGAGCTGAAAGACTCGATCCTTCCAGGCGGCGTCCTCAAATTCAGCAAGAGCGGCGAGGCCGTCCTTCCGTTCGTCGTGACCCAGAACAAGCCGGACGGAAAACTCGATCTGGTCTGGCCGAAGGTGGACAGGACAGGACAGCCGGTCGCGCCGATTCCGCACTAGCGCCCAGTCAGGGTTGAAACGGTGGGACGCTCCAGCGAAATGATCGCTGTCTCCAGTGCCGCTGACGCGGCACGACATGGATTGATCTCGACAACCAGGGGTGCTCGCGCGCTCGCACCCCTGGCTACCCTCTTTCTGCCGCTACCGCGGCATATGAAACACGCGATTTCCCGGGATGCATCGCTCTTCATCACATTCTCCCCCGCGCTTTTCAGCGGGGGAGAATGTGCTCGACCCTGATGCAGCAGTTCGTCTCCGTCGCTCTCAACTCGCTGCTGGCGGCCGGGCTGTACGCCACGATGGCCTACGGCCTGGCCGTCATCTACGGCGTGATGAGGATCATCAACCTCGCGCATGCCGGCGTGATGATGCTCGGCGCCTACGTCACGTTCGCGCTCTTCACCCGCTTCGCCATCGATCCCTTCCTCGGCCTGGTCATCGTGGCGCCGCTCTTCTTCCTCTTCGGCGTGCTGCTCTACCGTCTCTTCGGGAAGCGGATGGCCGCCCCGGGCGCGACCCCATCGATCGAATCGCTGCTCCTGCTGTTCGGCGTATGGCTCGTTCTGCAGAATGCCGCCTACGTCATCTGGACCGGTGATACGCAGTCGATCCTGACCTCGTACACGCTGAAGTCGATGGAGATCGCCGGCGTGCGCGTCGGCCTCCCCTCGGTCTTCGTCTTCCTGACCAGCGTGGCCTCGCTCGTTTTTCTCAACGTCCTCCTGACACGGACGTACCTCGGCAAGGCGATCCGCGCCGTGACGCAGAACCGCGACGCCGCGCTTCTCTCCGGCGTGAATGCCGACCGCATCTCCGCCATCGCCTTCGGCATCGGCATTGCCTTCGCCGGCGTCGCCGGGGCCATGCTCTCGACCCTCATGGCCTTCACGCCCGACTTCGGACGCAGCTTTCTCCTCAAGTCCTTCTGCATCATCGTCCTCGGCGGGATGGAGAGCGTGACCGGCGTCGCCGCCGGGGCGCTCGTTCTGGCCATCCTCGAGAACGGCCTGGCCGCCTACACCTCCGTCCCCACATCGCTGCAGGACGCCGTCAGCTTCGCGCTGCTCTTCTTCGCGCTCGTCGTCCTTCCGCGCGGCCTGCCTGGGCTCCTATCGGTCTTCGAACGACGGAGCGCCGCGCGGTGAAGATCTTCCGGATCGCCCTCTGGCTGGCCTCCGCGCTCTTTGCCCTTGGCGCTCCTTTCTTTCTCGAGCGCGGAACCTTGAACGATCTTTGGAGCCTCGCCTTCGCCGTGACCCTGGCCTCGGCGTGGAATCTCCTCGGAGGATTTGCCGGGCAGGTCTCGCTCGGCTATTCGGCGTTTCTCGGCATCGGTGCCTACACCACCGTGCTCCTCTCCCTCCGCGGCGTCGATCCGTTCCTGACTCTGCCGCTGAGCGCGATCCTGGCCGCCATCTTCTCCGTCGCCATCGGGCTCCCCGCCTTCCGGCTTCGCGGCCCCTACTTCACGATCGCCACGATCGGCGTGGGCGAGGCGGTCCGCGTCTGCGCGGCCAGCGTCTCCTTCACCGGCGGCTCCAGCGGCCTGCGCATGCCGGCCGGCTCGTTCGACTTCAATCACAACTATTTCTCGATGATGATCCTGGCCATCCTGACCGTCTTGTTGGCCGCGTTCGTCAGGAGAAGCGCGTTCGGGCGCGCTCTCTCCGCCATCCGGCAGGACATCGATGCCGCCGAGGCGCTGGGCGTC
>DATLWH010000790.1:0-5044 GCA_035576505.1 Thermoanaerobaculia bacterium
TGATGAAACGGCCCAGGGTCAGGGTGACGGGGATGGCCACCAGTGTTTCGGTCCCGTTCTGGCGGCGATCGAGGCTGGGGACGAGCGCCGTTCCGGCCGCGTTCGTGTTGAAGGGGATGCCGAGGTTGTAAGACGTGTGGCGCGCGGCCGCGCCGATGGAGAGAGCATCGAACGGCGTCCAGCGGGCGTTGGCGCTGGCGCTGTTCTGGTGGAAGTCGTCGTTGGGGTTGAAGCCGTCGTCGGAGCGGTGCTCGTAGCTGCCGGCGGCCACGAACGTATCGCCGGCGTAGGCGCCGTCGAGCATGGCGTTGCGCAGCCCATGGCTGCCGCCTTCGAAGTCGCCGTGAACGGCGCTCGTGCGCGGCGTGGTCGTCACATTAATCACCCCGGCCATGGCCTCGGAGCCGTACAACGCCGAGAACGGGCCGCGCACGACTTCGATCTGTTCGACGCCGGCGGTGGAGAAGCGCCCCCAGTCATACCCCGAGAAGTAGGGGTTGTTGAGGACGATGCCGTTCCAGAGCACGAGCGTCTGCGTCGAGGCCGAGCCGCGCGTGAAGAGCGAGGTGGCCTTGCCGGGCGAGCCGCTGCGCGCCAGCACCAGGCCGGGCACCTCGCGCAGGACGTCGGCGACATCGAGCGCCGCGCGCTCGTCGATATCGTTCCGGGTGATGACGGTGGCCGCGGCCGGCGTGTCCTGCACGGTCTCGGGTATCAGCGATGCCGTGACGATGATCCGGTCGTTGATCGTCTGCGGGGATTGTTGTGAGCTTGATTGGGCTAACGCGTGGGTGAATGCGGGGACAAAAAAGAAGAGAGACAGTGCGAGAACACGCTTCATGACGACTCCTTCCCTCCGAAGAAGGCCGATCAAAAGTGGGTTCCGAGCCAGCCGGTCTCCTGGCTTCCGGGTCATCCTCGTCGCGCCGCCTTCCCACATCGGACAGATGCAGTGGCTGATCGTGGTGCGAGTCGTCGCCGGTCACAGTGGCGGGGGCCGCGCCGGCATCACACCGGCTTCCCGTTCACTGACTCAGAGGAAATTGGGAAAGAACTGGGGGGGATTATATGCGGGGCTTCGGTCTGCAAACCAGAAACCAGAAGGCAGAAACTAGAAACCAGAAACCAGAAACCAGAAGGCAGAAAACTCCACTCCACGCCTCTGGTTCTGCCTTCAGGTTTCTGGTTTCTGGCTTCTGGCTTCTGGCTTCTGGTTTCTAGTTTCTGGTTTCTGGTTTCTGGTTTCTGGTTTCTGGTTTCTGGTTTCTAGTTTCAACCTACGGCCGCGCTTTGAACTTCTCGTACAGCAACGTCTGGTTCGTATCCAGCGTGATCTCTTCTCCCCCGATGTAGAGGTGCTTCACGTGCGTGACGATCTCCAGCGGATCGCCGTCGGTGACGATGATGTTGGCCAGCTTGCCGGTCTCCAGCGAGCCGATCTTGTCGGCCAGGCCGAAGATCTGGGCCGGGGCGATCGTGACCGAGCGCAGGGCCACGTCCTTCGGCAGCCCGAAGGCGGCGCAGGCGGCGGCCTGATACGGCAGGTTGCGGGCGTTGTGCGAGTCCAGCGACTGGATGGCGAAGGGGATGCCGGCGTCGTAGAGCGTCCTGGCGTTCGTGAAGACCAGATCGTACGGATCGTCTTCGCGCGGCGGGAGCGAGAGGATCGGCCCGAGGATCACGGGGATGTTGCGCGACTTGATCTCGGGGATCACGCGAGACACATCCTCGGCGTCGGCCAGGATCACCTTCAGCTTGAACTCGTCGGCGAACTTGAGGGCGGCGCGGATGTCGCGCTCGAGGTTGGCGTGCATGACCACCGGCTCACGCCCCTCGACCACCGGCACGAGCGCCTCGAGGATGACATCGCGGTCGACGCGCTTGATTGCCGCGTTGCTCGTCCGCGCCGCGGAAGCCTTCGCGTAGGCCTGAGCATCGCGGAAGGTGTCGTGCAGCTTGTCGATCTGTTTCGTGTAGTTCTTGGCCGCTTCCTTCGCCGCCTCCTCGTCCTGCGGCACCTCGTCGAAGGCGCTGCTGCGCAGCCTGGGAAAGTGGATGTGCATCGCCAGAGGGGCCTTGAGCGTCATCTCCTGCGGCGTCCAGCCGGCCAGTTGAATCATGGCTGACGAGCCGGAGATGATTCCCCCTTCCGGTTCGGTGACAACGGTGGTGATGCCGTTGACGCGCGTGACGGGGATGATGTTGCTGTGCGGATTCACGGCGACCTCGGCGCGGGCATTCGGGTTGATGTCGCCCAGCTCCGCCGTGTCGACGGTGCCGGGGACGGCGCTGATCTCTTCCAGGCCGACGTGCGAGCCGCTGTCGATGAGGCCGGGATAGACGAAGAGGCCTGTGCCGTCGATGACCGTAGCGTTCGAGGGGACGGAGACGCCGGCACCTACGGCAACGATGACGCCGTTGTAGAAGACGATGGTTCCGTTCGGAATCGTCGCCGAGGTGACCGGGACGATGGTGGCGTTGCGGATGGCGATCAGCGGCTTCCTGCCGGGACTGTTGAGGATCACCGATTGCGCGAAGGCGGACGATGCGGCCAGAGCCGCGGCGAGAAAGACTCTAGTTTTCATCGCTCACCTCCGGCTTCGGCTCGTCGTCGCTCTTGCCCGGCCTGGCCGTCTTCCTGTTCTTCGCTTCCTCGTCCGCCTCTTTCTTCAGGCGCTCCTTCTTCTCCGCCGCCATCTGCCGGCGCATGGCCAGGTCGCGCGTGCGGTCGAAGAGGATCTCGCCGTCGACGAGAGTGGTCTCGACGCGCGAGTAGGTCGAGAAGGGATGTCCGGTCCAGATGACGAGATCGGCGTCCTTGCCGACGTCGATCGAGCCGATGCGATGATCGAGGCGAAGTTGCTTCGCTCCGTTCAAGGTGCAGAGTTTCAGCGCTTCCTCTTCCGAGAGGCCGCCGTACTTCATGGCCTTGGCCGCGTCCTGATTGAGGTGGCGGGCCAGCTCTGCGGAGTCGGAATTGACGGAAGTGAGCACGCCGGCGCGCGTCATGAGCGCGACGTTGTACGGAATGGCGTCCCAGGCCTCGGCTTTGAATCCCCACCAGTCGATGAAGGTGCCGCCGCCTACGCCATGCGCGGCGATCTCTTTGGCCACCTTGTAGCCCTCGAGCACATGCTGCAGCTCGCGGATCTTGAAGCCTTCCTCGTCGGCGACGTTGAGTAGCATCATGATCTCGTCGGAGCGGTAGCAGTGCGAGTGGACGTCGATCTTCCCCTTCAGGATGTCGACCATCGTCTCCATCAGGATGTCGCGGCGCGGCGGGATCGGGTTCTCGCCCCGTTTCTTCCGCGCTTCATACTCGTCCCAGCGCGCCGTGTAGTCCTTGGCGTCGATGAACGACTGCCGGATCACTTCCTCCACGCCCATGCGCGTCTGCGGATATTGGGCAGGGATGCCCGGCGGCGGACGGAAGTTGGATGACTTGGGGTTCTCGCCGAGGGCGAACTTGATCGTGCGCGGGGCATCGGCGATCGGCCATTCCGAGACCGGATGGCCCCACTTCCACTTCACGATCTGCGACTGCCCGCCGATCGGATTGGCCGAGCCGTGCAGCACCAGCGCCGTGGTCGTGCCGCCGGCGAGCTGCCGGTAGACGTCGATGTCTTCGTTGTTCAGCACATCGCCGATGCGCACCATGCCGCTGTTCGGCAGCGAGATCTCGTTGACGCTTCCCTCGACCGCCGTATGGCTGTGCGTGTCGATGATCCCCGGCATCACGAACTTGCCGGCGGCATCGATGACCTGCGCATTCGCCGGCGCCTTGACCTGATCGTTCGTCCCGACCGCGGCGATCTTCCCGCCATGAACGAGCACCGATCCATGCTCGATCTTTCCGTGGGTGATGGTGAGGATCGTGGCGTCGCGGATGAGGAGGTCCTGGGCGGACGCGGAAGTCGCGATGAGCAGGAGCGCTACGACTAGCAGCAACCGGGTGTCGGGGGTCGGGTGTCGGGTGTCGGAGTTGGAGTTGGAGTTGGAGCCAAGCCGTTCTCCGACCCCCGACCCCCGACTCCCGACCCCCATTTCAATCGAATGCTTCGAGCTGGAGTTGCTGGAGTCGTAGCGTTCTCCGACTCCCGACCCCCGACTCCCGACCCCCATTTCAATCGTTCTCATTTCTTGCTCCCACTGAACGGGAACGTGCCAAGCGTCGTCGACACCGTCCCTTCCATGTTCGAACCGTGCAGCGTGCCGTGGAAGACCCAGTCGCCCGTCTCTTCCTTACCGCGTCCGGCGATGGAGAACTGCACGGTGGTGCCGTCGAATGTGCCGTTGCCGATGTCGCCCGCGCCGCGGTCGCCGGAGAATGTTCCGCTGATCTGGCCGTTCTCGGCGTGGAGCGTGGCCGAGATGCTCACATCGCCCGAGGTTGCCTTCACGATGAAGCTCCAGTTGCCGTCGATGCCTGTCGTCGCCGGAGCCGAACCGGTTTTCTTCTTCTCCTCTTCGGGCGGCAACCTGGTCTCGCGGCCGTCGACGAAGATCCGTTTCACCTTCGACTCTTTGTCGAAGATCGGTTTGTCGGTGACGATGATGTTGGCGATCTTGCCGCGGTCGAGAGAGCCGAGCTGGCGGTCGATGCCGATGATCCGCGCCGGGTTGATGGTCGTGGCCTTCAGTGCGTCGTCGGCGGAGAGGCCGTTCTCGATGGCCTTGCGGATGCCGGGAAGGTAGTCGCCGCTCTTTCCCGCGCCGCTGACGAGCGCGAATAGCACGCCGTTCTTTGCCAGGACCGCGGGGGTGGTCGGTGCGAGCTGCCGGTCGCGAATGACGCGCAGCGGCTGTTCCTCGCGGTCTTCCTTCGATGTCGGCGGCGACGGCCACTTGGTCGAGACGAGCAGTGGCGCGCCGAGCGCTTTCAGTTCATCGGCCATGCGGTAACCCTGGCGCGCTCCGGCGATGATCATCCTCACATTGAACTCTTTGGCGATGGCCTCGGCGCGCCGCATCATCAGGTCGCTGTCGGCCACGAAGACGAGCGGCACCTCGCGCCGCAGTACGGCGCCGAGCGCCTCGAGCGAAG
>DATLWH010000791.1:0-7689 GCA_035576505.1 Thermoanaerobaculia bacterium
ACGCTGCACGAAGTCGGAACGCGTCCATATGTTGTCGGCGTTATGGTCGTTTCCCGACGCCTCGGGCGTTGCGTGGGTTTGCGCGATGGCCGTTTCCAGCGCCAGCACCGCGCTGGCGCGTTCGGCGGCGCGGTCGAAGCCGGCGAGCGTGAGCATCCTGGCGATGGATTCGCGATACCGTGTGCGGAGAGCCTCCCTCTCTGGACCTGCGCTTAGATAGTCGCTGCGGTCCGGCAGGCCCAGCCCTCCTTGCACCAGGAACGCGGTGTAGTTCTTCTCTCCATGGATGCTCTGCTCGACGGATAGCCCCAGCACGCTGGCTGAGTTGTAGATGCCGAATCCCATCAGGTCGGCGTCGGCGCGCATCCCGCGGCCCAACTGGCGTGTGATCTCCGCTTTGTCCGAAAGTTTCGCTATCTGATTGAGCAGCGGATCGAGCGGCGCGAGGCCTCTGGCCTCGATGGCGGCCTCGTTCAAGTACGCGGCGCGGAAGTCGGCGACCCTGCGCGCCGCCGAGGAGGCTCGCACCGCGCTGGCTGTGTCGAGCAGCGTGGCGATGCGTTGGCGGGTCTGTTCCTCGAGCTCGTCGCGGGTGCCCCAGCGGTCTTTGCCCGCCGGGAGCGCGGTGGCCTCGAGCCAGGCGCCGTTGGCGTAGGCGAAGAAATCGTCGCCGGGGGTAACCTTCGCGTCCACCGTGCTCTCGAGCGGCGACGGTCTCCGGGCCGCCTGGGCGGCGGAGGGGGATGTCGACCACCACGCGACCGCGGCCGCCAGAAGAATTGGGAGAGCGACAGCGAGAAGGTGTTCACCGGCGCGGTTCTGGTTGTCGTCGGATGCGTCGAAGTGCATGGGGCGAAGGTACCGGCGGACCGATGTCCTGTCGCGGCGCAGGGAGACAACTTTCAATCATTTTCGGACAAGTAGATTAGTGATTCGTGGATTCGTAGATCATGCGGATCAGGGCCACTAATCTACGAATCACTAATCTACGAATCCACTCCGGAGCTCGCAGGCGTTAGAGGAGCCTGCGCGGCAGAACGTTTGGCGGGCCACTGTTGGCCGAGCCTTGGGCAACCAACGCTGCCGGCCGTGCCGGCTAGACAACTCCGGTGCGACATGCCACGATCGCGCACGTGACCAGCAGACCCGCCCCAGCGCAACACTTGCGGGATCTCGCGCGGCTGCGCCGCGTTCGCGACCGGATCGACCGGGAGTACGCGAAGCCGCTGGACGTCGAGGCGCTCGCCTGCGGCGAGAACATGTCGGCCGGACACCTCAGCCGCCAGTTCCGGCTCGCCTACGGCGAGTCGCCGTACTCCTATCTGATGACACGGCGCATTGAGCGCGCCATGGCGCTGCTGCGTCGTGGCGACCTCAGCGTCACCGAGGTCTGCTTCGCGGTCGGCTGCTCGTCGCTGGGCACCTTCAGCAGTCGCTTCACCGAGCTGGTCGGTGTGCCGCCCAGCGTCTATCGGCTTCAGGCGGCGGGCGCGACGGCGGGGATGCCCTCCTGCGTGGCGAAGCAGGTGACCAGACCGATCAGGAATCGAGAAGCGCCGGCTCCCGAGCCGCACCTATATTGATCGGCATGAACATCAACATTCACGCGAGCTTCCTCCCACACAACGACCCCGACGCCTCCCTGGCCTTCTACCGCGACACCCTAGGCTTCGAGGTCCGCGGCGACGTCGGATACGGCGGGATGCGTTGGATCACCGTCGGCCCCGCCGGCCAGCCCGGCACGTCGATCGTCCTGAATCCGCCGTTCGCCGCACCCGGCATCACCGACGACGAGCGCCGCACCATCGCCGAAATGATGGCCAAGGGCACCTACGCCGTCATCCTCCTGGCCACCAAGGACCTAGACGGCACCTTCGAGCGGCTGCAAGCTCGCGACGCCGAGGTCGTCCAGGAACCGACCCAGCAGCCGTACGGCGTTCGCGACTGCGCCGTCCGCGATCCCGCGGGCAACCTGATCCGCATCCAGGAGTTGCGCTGATCCGTCCGGCGATCGCAGCCATGGTCTGCAAGACGGTACCGTGAAGAGACCAGTCGTAATAGATAGTGGATTAGTGGATTAGTAGATTCGTAGATTAGTAGATTAGTAGATTAGTAGATCAGGACCACTAATCTACGAATCACTAATCCACTAATCTACTAATCTACTCCTTACTCGCATGGTCCGGCAGTGGCCATCAACCTGAGATATTCTGTGAAGCGCTGGCTCCTCTGCAGATGAACACGCGCGCCCAGCTCATCGACGTCCTCTTCGTCATCGTGCCGCATTCTCTGCTGCTCGACATCGCCGGGCCGGCAGAAGCGTTTCGTCTCGCCAACCAGCACCGCGAACTTCGCGGACTGCCACCGCGCTTTCGTCTTGGTTTCGCGGGGCCGGCGGCAACTCTGCCGACGTCGGTCGGGCTGGCGCTGGGCGACCTTGCTCCATTGCCGGAGCAGCTCACGACGCCGACGTGGGTGGTGGTGGTCGGTCAACCGACCGCTCACGTGAAACAAGTCACGCCGGAGATCACGCTCACCGCCCGATGGTTGCGCGATCAGTTGCATGACGCGCTCCTTGACGCGGAGACGCCGCACCGGTTGGTGACGATCTGCTCGGGCACTCTGCTCGCCGCGCGTGCAGGGCTGCTCGGCACGCGCAGCTGCACCACACACCACGAACTGTTGCCCATGCTTCGGGGCCTGGCGCCGCGGGCAGAGGTCATCGACAATCGCGTCTTCGTGGTGGACGGTCCAATCGCGTCCAGCGCGGGCATCACGGCAGGGATCGACGTGGCCCTGCACCTCATCGCCGAGGAGTGTGGTGAAGCGCTGGCTGCCAGCGTCGCCGAAGACATGGTGGTGTACCTGCGGCGCTCCCCGCGCGACACCGAGCTGTCGCCATTCCACATGCACCGCCGCCACCTCCACCCGACCGTGCACCGGGTACAGGACGCGATCGTCTCCGAGCCGCAGCGCGACTGGGACATGGCCTCGCTGGCCCACGTCGGCCAGGCGGCCGAGCGTCACCTGTTGCGGCTGTTCATCGACCACGCCGGCATCTCGCCGCTCCAGTACCTGCGGTTGATCCGGCTGGAGCGCGCCCGCCAGTCCTTAGAGTACGGCGCCACCGTCACGCGCGCCGCCGCGGTCGCAGGCTTCGGCTCCGATCTGCAACTGCGCCGTGCCTGGAGCCGGCAGTGGGGCGGCTCGCCCCGTGATGCGGCGAGGGCGGCGGGGGAGGGGGCTCTCGGACGGCGCACACCTCGCGCGACACGATCTCGAGCCAGGCGGTGATTGGTGCTCCGCGGTGTCAGAACTGGACGGCGATGCTCCAACGATGAGCCGCTACGACGCTCCTAATCCCCCGGCTGGAACCCGGTGATCAACACGGCGTCGCGGGAGAGGAGGCCGGCGATCACTTCCGAGGCCACGGTGAGCAGCGACTTTCCGTCGGCGGAGAGGCTGACGATCCGGTAGTCGAGAAGGTCGCGCGTGATCGGTTGCGGCTCACCGGCTGGATACGGTACGTACCATACCTGTGCCTTTCGCCCGGACGGGGCCAGCGCGATGGCCACCAATCCTTTCTGATCGGGCATCCATGCCACCTGGCTCGCGATGGAAAAGCCGTGATCGACGATCGTCTTCACCGAGCCGGTTGCCACATCGATGGTGACGATGCGCGCCGAGGTCTGGTGCGCTTGCTTGTCGACGTTGATCACCGGCGTGGCGATCATCGTTCCGTCGGGTGACCACGAGGGGCCGGCGAAGAAGATGGGAGCGAAGGCGTCGGGAGCGTGGACCGACTGCAGCGTGCGCACTCCGGTCCCGTCCGAGTTGGCGATAAGCACCGCGCTCTCATCAATGGTTGGAAAGCCGGCGCGGAGGAAGGCCATCTGCTTGCCGTCGGGAGAGAACGCCGGCTGCGAATCGATCCCTTCGATGATCTTCCGGGGCTCTCCTCCCCGCGTCGAGATCTGATACATCGCGCCGGCCGGCAGGAGTTTGTCCTTGGTTCCGAAGTAGATCGCGGAGCTGTCCGGAGTGAAGGTCATTCCCCAGTACGCCGTGGGCCGTGCCGGGAGCAGGGTCACGGCCTGGCCGGAAGCCACATCCCGCAGGATGAGCGTCTGCTGTCCCTGATCCGATGTCACGTACGCGGTGAATTTCGCGTCTGGAGAGATCACCGCCTGGATCACGTTGCCGTTGGCAGTAACGCGGGAGATGCTTGCCGACGCGGAGCTCGTCGCGGGCGTAGTCGCGCGCGGACGTTCGAACACGACGCGGACATCGGTGACATCCCCTTCTGCTGGAAGTACGACGTCGTGCGCATCCGGTGGCGAGGGCATCAGCTCGAGGCCAGGAATGCGCATCGACAGCTCGGCATCGCCTTTCGGAACGCCATCGAAGGAGAAGGTGCCATCGCCCTGGACTTCAACGCTGCGCGCGTCGGCACCCCCATCGGCGATGACCATGATCTGCGTGTGCGGCGGGATCGAGGCTCTCTCGGGAACGACGATCCTGCCAGCGATCCGCCGCCCGGGCCCGACCACCAGGGTGCCGGCATCGGTGCTTGCTTTGTCATCGCCAACGTTCACAATTTTCGGCGCGGCAACTCCACGAGACAACGCTTCCATCGGCGTGTATACCGTGTAGGTCAGGTTCGGTCCCATGTTCGTCATCACGAAGAGACCGTCGTCGTTCGTTCCAATCTCAAAATGACCCAGGAAGTCGCTGGAGGCTCGGTTGGTCTGGATGAAGCCGACTCGCGCGCCCGCCAGCGGTTTGCCGTCTCGCATCACGTGACCGGTAATCGTCGCTCCCTCGGTCAACGGGATCCTTCTCGACTGACCAGGTGCGAGCATCCGCTCGATATGGGGCGCCAGTGACCGTGCCGTCACCAGCACGTCGAGCTTCGCATCCGCGGCCGGAATGTGCAGTGCAAACTGGCCCTTCGCGTTGGTGAACGACAACCGATCGACCCCGGGGGTGTTTCCGTAAGTGACACGGCTTCCCAAGCGGTAGCCATTCGGCACCACGGTAGCGCCCACCACAGGCTTGCCGTGTGGGTCGACGACCGTTCCGGTGATCAAACGGTCCGCATCGGCAATGGATCGGGGCGTGAGTTTGATCGTTACCGGACCAGCCATCGGATCGATGCTGCGCACGAATGACGGCTCATAACCATCGGCCACCGCCAGCAAATCGAATCGAAGAGCAGGATCGAGCGCCTTCAGGCGAAACTGGCCCGCGCGATTGACAGACACATGTTTCCCGCAGTCGCGATAACAGCTCGGACAGAACGCACTCACGCCGACTTTGGGAAAGGCCGTGTAGACGTAAACCGACGCACCGTGCAAGGCCTTCGTGCTCCCGTCGACAACGACGCCGGTCAGGTCATTCGAGGCGGAAGCAGCCGTGATCGTCAACAGAAAGGAGAGTGCGATTCCGATGCGTTTCATACTCACCATACGATCGTCGCATGGAAAAGGTTCCCTGCTGTTTCTGACTCGGCCGGATCCTCACTTCTGGCGCGGCTTCGAGCGCTTCGTCGTTTACCGGGGCCATGGCTGGCCGACCCTTCTCCCCCGCGGTTTACAGGGGAGAAGGGCATGCCTGCCTGAAGGAGCGTCTTTGCGTTTCACAGCCACATCGAGTCTGTCACGTCGATCAGGGGTGTGCCGGGTCGACCCTCGATGGCGTCAGAATTTGAATTGCGTCCCGAGCACGAGCTCGCGCTTGGGCTGGAAGACGAACGATCCGTGCGTGCGGTAGGTTTCGTTCGTGACGTTGTTCACGCCGGCGGTCAGGCGCATTCCATAGAGAGCGTCGAGGCCCGTGCGGACGTTCAGGACCCGATAGGCCGGCGTGCCGGCGGCCGTCCAGGGAGTGATCAGATCGCCGTAGCCGAGGCGCTTCTGGGCATCGGCGAAGCGGACGTTCGCCTCGACCCAGGCGTTCCGGAATCCGGAAGCGTATCGGGCGCCGGCGTTTCCGAACGCCGGGGTGACGTAAGACATCGGAGCCTCGCTCGAGGCAATCGTGACGTCGCCTTTTGCCGTTGTGTAGCTGCCGAAGAGCGTCAGCCCCGCCGCGGGCTGGACGCTGCCTTCGAGCTCGATACCGCTGATGCGTCCATGCCCGACATTGAGACGCTGGAGGACGCCGAGCTCACCCAGTTGGAGCTCCTGCCTCCCGTTACCGTTGATATCGAGGAACGGCAAGCCATTGAGTTTTCCGGGTGCCGTCACCAGAAGGTCCGAGAAGTCGTTGTGGTACCAGAACGCGCTCGCGGAGGCGCGGGTGCCGCTGAACTTTGCGCCGAGCTCGTAGCTTGCCACACGCTCCGGCTCCGCCGCAGTGTTCGGAACGGTGACCTGGCGCTGCTTCGGGTCGAAGGCCACCCCGGCCACGTCGTCGACGTTCGGCGCACGGAAGCCGTTCACGTAGTTGGCCATGAAGTGCAGCGAATCGGTGGCGTTGTATGTCAGGCTGGCAGAGCTCGTCAGCGCCGCATCGCTGTTGTCATAGTTGAAATGAAACGTGTTCACAACCGCGCCTGACCGATCATGCGCTAACAGATTCTCCTGGCCCGAAGCGCGGTAGCTGCCATAACGCAGCCCGGCCGAGGCCGTGAAGTACTTCGTGATGTGGAAATGATCGTTCAGGTAGACACCAGAGGTCTGGTACCCGACGCTGGGCGGGAGCTTCAGACGGCCTGGGACCTGAAGGCCGGACGCCGTAATCAGGATCGCGTCGCCGCGGACTGACTCGTCGATGTAGTCCACACCATAGACGAAGTGATGGTTCCCTCCGAGGAATGTACCCAACTCGACTGACAGCCCCTTCACGTCCACGCGGTCCTTGAACGTCTGCGTGAGCGGCTGGAAGGCTGTGACGGCCGAGCCGCTGTCCGAATGCCGGTTCATATAGGCATTGACCCGGAACGAGTCGAGCCATTTTCGCGACGTGAGGTCCTGGTAGGACACGGACCCGAGCTGTTCGCGCAACGAGCCGAGGTCAAAGGCGCTGATGCGTCCTGCGCTGAAATCCGCCGGAAATGAGCCGTCGCGAAGCTTGACGTCGTTATAGGAGAGCGACAACGTCTTATCCTGCGAGACCAGATACTGCAGCGATGTACGGCCCATCTGTTGCGCGAAGCCCGTGCGCGGCTGCGACAGGCTAGGTGCGTTGACGTCTCCGGAATGCGTATAGGACATCCCCACCGCATAGCGGAACTTAGCCGATCCGCCCGAGAAGAAGAGTGGAGTGCTGAAGCCCGAATCGGCGGACGAGTACCGCAGGCCGACGGTGCCGGTGAGTGCGTCCGAGGAGCTTTTGCGCGTGATGATGTTGATCACGCCGCCGAGAGACTCGCTGCCGAAAACCGAGACGACACCACGAACGATTTCAATGCGCTCGATCATCGAGACGTCGATCATGTTGAGAACATTCGTCTCGTAGCCGCCCCAGGTGGCGTTATTCAGACGAACGCCATCGATGAGGATCTGCACCTGCTTGCCGTTCAACCCTCGAATCGACGGCACGCCGCCATAGTACGTGCTCTGCTGGACCGACACGCCCGGCAGATCGGCCAGAACGTCGGCCAGCGTCAATCCGTTCTTGCGCCACAAGTCCTCGGATGTCACGACTTCGACAGAGCGGGCCGTGTCGAAGGCCCGTTCCGGAACC
>DATLWH010000792.1:0-2217 GCA_035576505.1 Thermoanaerobaculia bacterium
CGCAGCCCGCGCCTGCGGCGGCGACGTCGACCAGCGCCGCCGGCCAGATTCCGGAGGGTGGCGTTCCGGCGTGGATCCATCCCGAG
This sequence comes from Thermoanaerobaculia bacterium, assembly GCA_035576505.1. Classification (GTDB taxonomy): domain Bacteria; phylum Acidobacteriota; class Thermoanaerobaculia; order Gp7-AA8; family Gp7-AA8; genus JADGNZ01. The sequence continues at coordinate 87 of DATLWH010000792.1, forward strand.
ACGCCGCAGCACCGGCGCGACCGGCTCGGCGTCGAAGATCCTGGTCCGAATCCTGATCCGAACAAACACTTCTGGCGGTACGGCAACTCATTCCACATCGAGCGCTACGAACGGCGCCTGGCCGCGTACGATCGCGAAGACGGATCGGTGCGCCCGCTGGCGCAGGTGAACTTCGCCTTCGAGATCTACCAGCAGAATGAGAAGTACGTGTGGGTCTGGGTCCCCGATCCCGAGCCGACCACCACGCCGGCGGGGGAGCCGATCCCACCGCCGTCGCCGAAGAGCCGCTACAACGACGCGGTGATCGCGTTCTTCAAAAAGATCCGGCCGCAATTCACCGCTCTCGAACCGCCCATGAGCAGCAAGACCATCCGCTTCGAGGAGTCGTCGGAAGGGCTGCCGAAGGAAGGCTCGTGGCGAAACTCGCTGGCCGTCGCCGACATGAACGAAGACGGCTGCCCCGACATCATCGCGCCGCCGCAGCGAGGCACGTCCAACTTTCCGGCCATCTTCCTAGGTGACTGCAAAGGTCACTGGAAGATCTGGGACAAGACCAGCTTCCCGCACTCGTTCGATTACGGTGCCGTCGTCGTGGCCGACTTCAACAAGGACGGTCATATGGACGTCGCCTTCGCCGTCCACCTCACCGGCGTGTACGTCTACCTCGGCGACGGCAAGGGCAACTTCAAGGAAGTCAGCGAAGGACTCCCGCGCGACTTCGCCACGCGCCATCTGGCCATCACCGATGCGAACAACGACGGCTATCCCGACATCGTGGCCATCACCGAAGGCCCGAGCGTGCAGGGGATGGGCAACCCGCGTTACGGCAACGTGCGCCTCTATCTGAACAAGAAGAAGGGGACGGAGTGGGCAGGGATGGACATCGTCCAGCCGGGAGTGAAGACCGGTGCGGATTGGATGTCGGTCGGCAATTTCAACGGTGACAAGTATCCCGACTTCGCCTTCGGCAGCATCTTCCAGGGAAGCGTGGACATCCTCTATATGAGCAAGGGTCCTGGCGCGTGGAAGGCGCTCGAGACGGACGGCGACCTGATTCCGTCGCAGGCTTACTACATGGCCAGCACCGCCGGCAAGTTCTCATCGAAGACGCTCGACGACGCGATCCTTTCGGACATCCGTTACTGGCCGGGCGATCTCGACGAGAGCATCCTGAAGAAGCCGCCCATCATGGAGATGACGTCGATCGATCGGTTCTCCTTCACCAAGGATGGCGCGAAGCGGACGTCCATCGCGCGCTGGAGTGGCCACGAGGGTGTGAGCGGACTTGCGTCGGGCGACTTCGACGGCGACGGCAATCTCGACATCGTCTACACGCGCTCCAGCCCGCGCGAAGGAGTGGTGCTGCTCGGAGACGGCAAAGGTGGATTCACCCGCGCCAAGACCGAGGGGCTCACGATCGCGCCGCAGCGGAACTACGACATCACGGTTGCGGACGTCAACGGCGACGGCAAGCCCGACATCATCGTGATGTACGAGACCTCGGGAACTTCCTCTCTCGGCATCAATGACGGCTCGATTCACGTCTTCCTCAACCGAGGCGTGGTCAAGCCGGAGACGGCTGGAGCTCGGAAGAAGTGATCCGTTTCTCCTCGCGGCCGGTCGGTGAGGACACGTCCGGCCGCATCCTTTCTCTCCCGCTCAGCCGTACGCGTGGGCATCAATCGCGCATCGCGCCGGGGGGCGGGGATGTTGCCCGGGGCGGGAGGTCGGACACGATTGGTGCTTGTGCAGAAGTGCTGTTTCGGTATAATCCGCCCGGTCTCGTTCGATGAGCCTATGTCGTAACCACATAAAAATGCGTCCAAGGCATTGACTTCTGGGTTCAGAGGCAATACTGTTACGTGAAACTGGAATAGGTTGACAAGTTTTCAAATCCGGCGCGGGAGGTGATCGTATCGTCGAGAGAGGGTGACCACAATCCGAACAAGTAGATTCAAACAATCATCGATGTGTAGGAGAAGAGCATGAAAAAATTATTGGTTCTGGCCATGATGGCCACCCTCCTGATGGCGGGTTCCGCGTTCGCGGTCCAGCGTCACACCACGCTGACGCCGGCTCCGAATGCGACCTTCTCATTTGGATCACCGGGTATCGCCGCCGGCCCGACGAC
>DATLWH010000793.1:0-9122 GCA_035576505.1 Thermoanaerobaculia bacterium
GGGTGGGGAGTGGGGGGTGGGGAGTGGGGAGTGGGGGGTGGGGGGTGGGGAGTGGGGGAACGGCGATGATGACTAAGTCGTTCCCACCGTAAGTTCGATGACCCATTACATCACTTGAGAGGCACCCAAACCACCCCGAGAGACATCGAGTACCACCCCGAGTGGAATCGAGTACCACACCGAGAGGCATCGAGACCACCCCGAGTGGTATCGAGAACCACTCCGAGAGGAATCGAGTACCACCCCGAGTGGCATCAAGAACCACGCCGAGCGGCATTGAAGTCACCCGGATTGGTATCAAGAACCATCCGGAGTGGTATCGAGATCCACCCGGAGTGGTAACGAGATCCACATCGAGAGGCTTCGAAACCAACCGGAGTGGTGTCAAGAACAACTCCCAGTGGTATCGAGATCCACCCGGAGTGGTATCGAGAACCACCTCGAGAGGCATCGAAACGACCCGGAGTGGTATCAAGAACCACTCGGAGTGATTCCCGAACCTCCTCGAGAGGCAGCAAGACCATCGGGAGAGGTATCAAGGACCTCCGGCGGTCGCCTCCCGTGTCGATACGTCATCGAACTTACGGCTGGAACGACCAAGTCGGCGCTTCTCTCCCACCCCCCACCCCCCACCCCACACCCCAGCCCTTCACCGGATACCCGTATCGATGTTCACGTCCAGTTTCGTGACGGTATTCGCCTTGATCTCGACGACCTTCGGCAGGTCGAGGGTGCGATCGATGCCGTTCGGCCTGAGGTCGACGGTGTAGCTGCCCGGAGCCAGGTCGATGAAGTACAGCCCCTGCGAATCGATATCGACGGTGAAGAGGAGTGTCGACTTCGTCGCCGTGTAGATGAGGATCTTGCGCGCGGCGTACGCGGAGGGCTGAGTCGGGCACGGGTTGGTCTCCGACTGAACCGGGCAGTTCGGCCCGATCGTCACGACTCCGGAGAGGCGTCCGTGCTGGGCGGGCGTGCCCGCAGCATCGCTCGGCGAGGTCGGGCTGTGGCAGGCGAGCGCGAAGATCAGCAGTGCGATGGCAGACAGCATCCGGGGCGGTTGCATGGGTACATTCTAGTCACCTCACCGTCCCGCCGACTCGATCAGGATGATGTCGGCGATATCGCGATACTTGCCGGCGAAGTGATGACCGCCCGGCTCGGCGAGGATCTTGAACGCGCGGGGGTCGAGGACGTGACAGAGCGAGTCTTTCTCCTTTGCGCCAAAGACGCAGAGGACGTTCTGTCCGCGAAGCTTCTCCAACTCCGGCTTGACCGGGTACATCGGCTCCTTGTGGGTATAGGCACTGACGCTCCAGGGAGGCGAGTATCGAAAATCGATCATCGCCTGGAGGCCTAGGAGGGCGATGAGCTGCGTGGCGTCGCGGAGATCGCTCGGGAGACGGCTGGCCATGAACGGGAGCACGTCCGCGCCGCGCGAATAGCCGATCAGCAGGACCTTCTCCTTATGCCACTGGATCCTGTAGTAGCGGATGACGCGCTCCAGAGCGCAGGCCGACTCCTCCGGCGTGCGCCGTTTGCGGTAGTAGTCGGAGGCGATGAAGCCGACGATGGGGATGCCGGCGGCACGCAGGCGGTCTGTGATCTTGCTGTCGATACGCCGCCAGCCGCCATCGCCGGTGATCATCACGGCGAAGCGGTCGCTCGGCATCCTGGCGCCGAGCGTCACGACCGGAATTCCGGTGATATCGGCGCGCGCCGAACAGCGCTCGTCGGGGACGGCGGCCTGCGCGGCGGCGGTGGCCGAGAGGAGCAGAAGTACAAGCAGCAGTCGATTCACTTGAGATGCTCGATGATGATCTGACCGAGTTTGTCGTAGCCCCCGTCGAAGTGGTGCGCCCCTTTGAGGGTGACGACATCCGTTTGCGGACGGCCAATGAGCTCGCGGCAGAGCGCGTCGTGATCGTCCTCGCCGTAGAGGCAGAGGATTCGTTGAGAGACGAGTTTGTCGACCTCGGGTTTCACGGGCATTCCAGCCGAGGTATTGCGCATCCAATCGGCGACATGAAACTCGAACTCGACCGTCCGGCTCGGACCGAGGAGCGTGATCATCCGGACTTTGGCCTGCGTTTCGGCGGGAAGGCGGCTGACCATCGCCGGCAGCACATCCGCGCCGCGGGAGTAGCCGACGAGCAGCACGCGCGACTTGTGCCACGTTTCCAGGTAGCGGTCGATGATGGTGGCCAGATCGTGCGATGACGTCTCCGGCGTCCGCTTCTTCCAGAAATACTGGAGAGCATTCAGGCCGACGACGGGCATACCGTTCGCGGCGAGAACCCTGGATATGTCGCGATCGATGGCCGCCCATCCGCCGTCGCCGGAGACAAAGACGACGAGCGTGTCGGACGTGCCGCGGGTGGCGGGCACCTCCACGAGCGGGAGCGTCGTGGTCGCCGCGGACGCAGCACCAGCAAGGAGAATCAGTAGAGGGAGGATGGCGTACTTCATGCGGGCTGGCAAAAGGAACAGCAGAGGCGGCCGCGAAATTCAGCTCAATCCAGCAATTGAATCCCGCCGGTGACCGGCTTCGATGCGGCGGCGGACGGAGCGCCGCTGTCGATGACGTGAGAGAGGAACAGATCGGTGTCGGGCTTCTCGTCGGGAGTGAATCCGATCACGAGGTAGCGCTGCGGCTGCGGGAGGTATTTGTAGGCGTGACCCCACGGATCGTGCAGGAGAGAGGCGGAGATGTAGACCGGGGTCAAATCCGACAGACGGGACGGGAGGTGGCCGTTGACGAGGCTGTAGGCCTCGACCGCTTCGCCGATCTGCTCGATCCGCTCGATGGAGATCGCTTTGCGCGCTTCGGCGACGGAGGAGGCGCGTTGCGCCGGGCCAAGCGGATGGAGCGAGTTGAGCGGGTTCCGGAAGGACGTTGCCAGCGAGAGGATGGCCAGCAGGGCCAGCACGGCCACCAGCGGCAGCGGCACCGGCGTCTCGGCAACCTCGCTCTCGTCAAGCGGCGTCACCTGGGCCAACACGGCCGCGGCGGCGCTTCCGCGCACTTCTTCGATCAGATCGCGCGTGAGCAGTTCGTACAGCGCCTTGGCTGTATCGAACTCCGGAAATTTCGACATCTCCAGCACGTCGCGCACCGTCATCGTGCCGTCGACCATGTCGTAGATCGCTTTTTCCTCCCGGGAGATGCGGATCTTGTCGCTGATGATCTGTTTGCGGCGCCGCATCGGCGTGGCATCGGAGTCGAAGTCGATCTCGTCCGCGTCCTCGGAGCCGACAACGACGATCTCCTGGTCGGTCATCTTCTTGCGGAAGACCATGTCGTACGAGCGGATGCGCTTCTCGATGATCGGCCACTCGTCGATCATCCGCGCCCCTTCCATCAGGATCGACTCGGCGCTGACCGGGACGACGTAGTCACGGTCGTACTCGATGGTCGTCTCCTGTGAGAAGTGGTAATCGCCGTCCTTCCAGCGGAAGAGGCGGTAGACGATCTGGAGGATCTGGAGCTGAATGGCCTGCTTGAGGGCCTCGACGGAGATGATGCCGTAGTGAACGAGGATGAAGCCGAGGCGCTGCAGGGTCTCCTTCTGGATCTCGAGCGCGCGATTGAGCTGGTCCTGCGTCAGCAGCTCGCTCCGGATCAGCACATGTCCGAGGCGGTTCTCCAGGCGGTGGCTCAAGGAGTCGGCGCCGACGACCTTTCCGTCCAGGAAGGTCACCGTCACGGTGTCGTCCTTGGTGCGCAACGTCAGCACGCCGGTCTTCCTCTGCAGCCCGATGAGCTGGAAGATGTCGGCAAGACTGAAGTCCTTGAGAGTGCCTTCGAGCGCCATGGTCTATACCCCGACGGCCCGCCGGCGGTAGATCGGCAGCGTCATGAAAAGCCAGAGAACGAGGGCGATGATGATTGCCACGATACGGACGAGCGTCTTGGCCACGTCACCGGGCGCGAGAACGGGCGCCAGCCGTCCGATCAGAATGGCCAGGGAGATGAAGAAGACGAAGACGAACGCGCCGACCGTGCCGATGAGCGTGTGGCCTTCGACGAGCTGCGCGGAGCCCGGGAGGAACGTGGCCAGCCAGCGGTTACGCTTCAGAATGCCGCCCTGATGTTCGTTGACCTCCTCGAGTTTGGCGCGCTTCGTGGCGATGGAGACGCCGTCGCGCTTCAGGTAGATGTGAATGCATTGCGTGCAGAACGTGGCGCTCTCGTGCGCCGACTTGCAGCGAAGGCAAAACGTCCGCCCGCACTTGATGCAGGAGCCTGCGAAACCCGCCTTGCGGCGCTTGAGAAAGATCAACGGCGCCAGGACGACGGTCAGGATCGCCCCCAGGGTGAGTGGATTGCGTGCGCTCTCGCCCGGATCGAACCAGGCGTAGTTGCCGAAAAGCGACCGCGCCACGCCTCGGCGGGCAATGTCCGATGAAACATCCCACGCCTGCGGAATGGCCGGCCGGTAGAGGACGACTTTTTGCGTCTGCTGGTCCGTGGAAATGCGCTCGATGTAGGAGGAATTGATCCTCTTGGCCTGATCGAGCCTCTGGGCCTGCTGGTCGAATTTGTACAGCTCGCCGAGCGCGATGGAGTCGTCGTAGAAAGCGATGGCCAGACGCGGGTCGAGTGCTTCGGCTTTGTTGTACTCCGTGACCGCCGTGGCGAAGTCGTTGTTGTAGAAGTGGAGATTGCCGAGGTTCACGTGCACGCCGGCGCTGTCGCGCAACTCCGCGGAGCGCTGGTAGTGCTGGCTGGCCTGCTGCTCGTCGCCGTCCTGCAGGTAGAGGTTCCCGATCAGAAGGTGGAGCATGGCGTCGTCGGGGACGATGTTGACGAGCTCCTGCATCCGGCGAAGTGCGTCAGGCTGATAGCTCCGCTCCTCGCTGGCGATGGCGGACATGACCACCGGGCTGTCGACGCCTGCGATCCAGTGCGACGCCAGGTCGAGCGCCAGCGGCGCCGCGGCAATCAGCAGCGCCATGACCACGATCAGGACCCGCTCGCCGGGTTTCGCATAGCCGAAGAAGATGATGAACCAGTAGAAGATGAGCCACACCGGTCCCAGCCAGAAAAAGATCGGCAGGAAGAGCAACGCAAAGGCGAGCACCGAAACCGAGCCGCCGTGCAGCCGCCCGCTCAGGAGCTCGCGGAAGTCATGAGCCATGGCACGGCCGTATCGGACGAATAGAGACACCGCAACGATGGCCATGGTCAGGCTGATGGCCAGGAGGATCGTGATCAGCATGTCCGCCCGGCTGAGGAGCCGCGACCGATAGTTACGGAAGATGTTGCCGAAACCACGCACAGCCGCTGATAGAGCAGCGCCCCAGTTCTTCGATTCCGCGGCAGCATCCGCTCCGATGAATGCGACGGCAGCCGAGGATGGGTCGAGCAACGCGGCGGTTCTGTTACCCCAGTCCGCGGCAGGCTTGTTTCCCTGACGTGCGGCCTGCTGCGAAAGCGCGGCAGCGGAGACCGCGTAAAGAGGGTAGATCCTGACTCCGTTCGTTTTGCCGGTCTCCGTCAGCTCGCTCGTCTTCTTCCCCGCGGCGTCGAGGTTGCCGGCGTCGACCGCCGAAGTCGCCTGCGGCCAGATGTCGCGCGGCGCAAGCTCCTCCGCGTGTGCTGCCAGAGATCCCAGGCACACCCACGATAGGAGAAGCAGGACGAGGCGTCGTTTCATGTGATGCTTTTCGTTCGTTGCACGAACGCGAGCTTCAATTCTCCCAGATGTGTCGACAAAAAGTCGTCTTCGTCGGGCGTGAGGTTGCCCGCGGTCTTCTCTTTGAGCATCGTCAGGATCTCGATCATCTGCCGCGCCGCGTTGACGTCGACCTGCGGCTTCTGGCCGTAGGGATTGCGTAGCATACCGAGCGACATGTAGGCCTGAGCGATGAGCGGCTCGACAAAGTCGGCCAGGGGGGTGCCAGGGTTGAGCGCTTTGTCGGCGATCGATCGGCTGCGCCGCTCCTCGGCTTGCGGTGGCTCGGGATTCGCGGACCGCCGCCGCTCCGCCGGCTTCTCTTCCGGTTTGGCGAGGGGCTTCTCAGCAGGCGTTTCCGCTGCCGGCGCGGGCGGTTTGGCGGCGAACGGGTCGCCTGCTTTGATGTCCTGCCGGAATTCTTCGCGGATCTCTCCCTCGGCAGTGAAGATTCGTCTATCGGTTACTTTGATCTCGGACTTGGGTTTGTCGGACATCGTAATCAGTGCTCAAGTGCACACGCGAGAACGGTGATTCCTGCGCACGGAGGCTCCTTCCCGGGGATCGGAAACGATATAGCAAGTGCGCGTCCGCGCGCTACCGCCGCTACAATTCGCGCCCTCGCTGATGCGCATTTTCCAGATCCTCGAGTTCAACCAGTTCAACACCGGCTCGGTGCACCAGATGTTTCAGGCGGCCTCGGGCCTGCGCGAGCGGGGGCATGAGGTGACCATCGTCAGCCGCCCCGACCGCGTGATGGAGCTCAAGGCGCGCGAGGCGGACGTGGCGTTCGCCGGTTTGCCGATGCGCAGCGGGTTCGACCTGGTCAGCGCATGGAGACTGGGCCTCCTGTTTCGTCAGGCGAAGCCGGATGTCGTCCACGTACACAAAGGCGTCGCCCATTCGCTTGCGCTCGCCGCCACGTTCGCGCAACCGGTCGGTGCCTTCGTCGTCAACCGCGGAGTGTCGTTTCAGCTCGATGCCTGGAATCGCATCAAATACCGAACCCGCCGCGTTGACCGCATCGTCACCGTCTGCGAACAGATCAAAGAGGTCATCGTCGCCAGCGGCCGTCTGCCGCGCGAGAAGGTCGAGGTCGTCTACGCCGGGACGGACGTCGCCCAGTTCGACCCGGCCAAGTGGAATGCCCGGGCCTTCCGCCGCGAGAAAGGCATCCCTGACGACCGGTTTCTCATCGCCCAGGTCGGTGTACGCGACTGGAAAGGATGGAAGGAGCTGATCGATGCGCTCGCTTCGATCATCCCCGCGCATCCGCGCGCGCATGTGGCCTTCATCGGCTGCCGTCATGAGCAGGAACGCGGAGAGGTCGATGCGTACGCGCGGCAGCGGGGCATTGCCGCAAACGTAACGCCCGTCGAGTACCGGGACGACATGCCGAACGTCTTCGCCTCGTGCGATCTCGTCGTAGATGCCTCGTGGGCCGGCACAGGCATCACCGGAACGATCCGCGAGGCCATGGCCATGCGCAAGCCGGTGATCGCCACCGATTGCGGCGGCAACCGGGAGCTGGTCTCCTCGCCGGAGGTCGGCTGGCTGATTCCGGCGAAGGAAGTGCCGCCGCTGGCCCGCGCCATCGCCGAAGTGATCGACGACGAGGCGCTCCGCACCCGCGTCGCCGCCAACGCGCGCGATCATGTCGTTCGCGGCTTCTCGAAGGAACTGCGGATTACGCGGCTCGAGGAGCTGTACCGAGCCATCACGGGTTCAAGACGTCGATCTCCGCTCCCGCATCCGGCTTCACAGTGATCGCCGAATACTTCCAGGCATCGCTCTCCCGCGTTGCCGCGGCATGTACGAGCGCTTTCCCCTTCGGACCGGAGATGGGGAAGTCGATGTTGGCCGTGCCGCCGTTGCTGTCGATGTTCACGTTTCCCTTGACCCACCAGCCCTTCTCGATGGGCGTGCCGAGGGCTGCGATCACTCGTGGATCGTTGGAGGAGCGCGTGAATGCCTCGCGGTAGACATCGCTCCGCTTGATCACGCCGAAGACGAACACCACGATCGCCAGGATCGCGGCGAGCCCCAGCACGAGGATGATGCTGCAACCGATCGCGACTGCCTTGAAGCAACCACCCGACTTCTGCGGCGGCGGGGGCGCACCGGGCGCCGGCGTGTAGCTGCCTTGCGGCGGGGGGAACGTTCCTGTCGGTGGGGGCGGCGGTGTAACAGTCATCAGAAGACCTCCGCGTCAGAGTCTACGCCAGTGCGTTCACATGTTCAGCCACGCTGGCGGCAAGCCCTTCCATGTCGTAGCCACCTTCGAGCAGCGACAGAACGCGGCCGCCGGTGTGGCGGTCCGCGGATTCGACGATCCTGCGGGTGATCTCGCCGTAGGCCTGCTCGGTGACGCGCATGCCGCCTAATGGATCGCGGCGGTGGGCATCGAATCCCGAAGAAAGCAGAATGGCCTGCGGCTGATAGAGGTCGATGGCGCGCACGATGACGTCTTCGACACCGTGCAGATAGGCGGCATCGCCCAGACCCTGCTCGAAGGGAATGTTCATCGTGTAGCCGCGGCCGGCGCCACCACCGATTTCGGACGTTGCGCCGGTGCCCGGGTAAAACGGAAAGCGGTGCATCGACGCGTAGAAGACGTCGTCGCGGTCCCAGAAAAGCGCCTGCGTCCCATTGCCATGATGCACGTCGAAGTCGAAGACGAAGACGCGTTCGATGCCAGGCTGCTCGCGCATCCATTCGGCGACGCAGGCGATGGTGTTGAAAAAGCAGAAGCCCATCGGCTGCAGGCGCTCCGCGTGGTGGCCGGGAGGCCGGGCCACGACAAAGGCGCGCTTGCCGGGCTCTTTCATCATCTCCTCGGCGGCAGTGAGTGCGGCGCCGACAGCAGTTCGTGCCGCGGAGAAGGTCTGCGACGACATCGGGTTGTCGCCGGAGAGGAAATCATCCAACCCTGACCGCGATGCCTGCTCCAGCGCGCGCTGGTAGTCCGCCGAGTGGACCTTGGCGATGATGCGCCCGGTGTCGGGATGACCGGCCGTGTCCCGATTGATGTGATCGGCAAGGCCGGCACGCTCCACACCCGTCAGCGCCGCGTCAAGGCGCGTCGCTGACTCCGGATGGCCGGCTCCGGTGTCATGTTCGTAGAAGACGGGATTCGTGTAAACGTTCAGCATCGTCGTGGTACAACTGCCCGACTTTGCGCCGCATTCTCCAGGTGACCTCGATCGCGCTGTTGACGATTTTCTTCCTCGGGCTCTTTCTCTGGAAGAGCAACCTTCGCGAAGTCTGGCGGATCATGACGACGACCAACCTGCCCTGGCTTGGGGCGGCGTTTCTGGTCAATTGGCTGGCGCTGATCTTTCGTACGGTTCGCTGGCGCACGCTTCTCGGCGGGCCGAAACCGCCGGGCTTCTATCCGACGTTCTTTGCCAACACGACCGGCTACATGTTGTCGACCGTCCTGCC
>DATLWH010000794.1:0-4894 GCA_035576505.1 Thermoanaerobaculia bacterium
CCGCCGGTGGAGATGTCGTTCGCTATCACGAATGCCGACCGCGCCGTCGGGGCACGGATCGCGGGAGCGCTGGCCCGGCAGAGCGCCGAGGTCACCCTGTCGTTCCGCGGCGCGGCGGGCCAGAGCCTCGGCGCGTTTGCCGTGGCCGGCATGCGGCTCATCCTCGACGGCGAGGCGAACGACGGCGTCGGCAAGGGGATGTCGGGCGGCGAGATCGTGGTGCGCAACACAAACACGCGGTACGTCATCGCCGGCAACACCGTCCTCTACGGCGCCACCGGCGGCCGGGCCTTCATCGCCGGCCGCGCCGGCGAGCGCTTCGCGGTGCGCAACAGCGGCGCGTTCGCCGTCGTCGAAGGAACCGGCGATCACGCCTGCGAGTACATGACCGCCGGGGCGGTGGTAATCCTCGGGTCGACGGGCCGCAATGCCGGCGCCGGAATGTCGGGCGGCTCGCTGTTCGTATTCGATCCCGAGGAGCAACTGGCCGGCCGCATCAACACCGAATCAGTGCGCATCGACGCCGCGCTGACGGATGAAGCGTGGCTCTACGACGCCATCGCCATGCACGCCGAGGCGACCGGCAGCGCGCACGCCGAAGCGATTCTCGCGAACTGGGCCAGCACTCGCCGTAGTTTCCGCCGCGTTTCGCCGCGCGACCAGCCGTCCGCGGCACGGCTTCCTGAAATCGCAACACCACAAACCGCGCGCGCGATCGCGCTCTGAAATGAGGTGACGATGGACCCGAAGATCAATCCCGCCGACACAACCTGGATGCTGGTATCGACCGCGCTCGTCCTGATGATGACGCCGGCACTCGGCTTCTTCTACGCCGGCATGGTGCGGTCGAAGAACACGCTGAATACGCTGATGATGAGCTTCGCGCCGCTCGCTTTCGTCGGGCTGGCCTGGGCCTTCCTCGGCTATTCGCTGGCCTACGCGCCGGGAGGGCGCCTCATCGGCGGCCTGCGCTTCGCCCTGCTCGACAACGTCGGGCTGACGGCGCAGGGGTCGATTCCGCACATCCTCTTCGCCGCTTATCAGGGAACGTTCGCCATCATCACGGCCGCGCTGATCTCCGGCGCCATCGTCGAGCGGATGCGCTTCGGCCCGTATCTGGCCTTCGTCACCCTCTGGTCGATCCTCGTCTACGCACCGCTGGCCCATTGGGTGTGGGGCGGCGGGTGGCTGGCCAGCCTGGGAGCGCTCGATTTCGCCGGCGGTACCGTCGTCCACATCAACGCCGCCGTGGCCGCGCTGGTCATCGTCCTCTTCGTGGGAGCGCGCAAAGACTACGGTCACCAGGCCATCATTCCCCAGAACGTCCCCTTCACGCTTCTCGGCACGGGCCTCTTGTGGCTGGGATGGTTCGGGTTCAACGCCGGCAGCGCGCTGGCGGCCAACACCTCCGCGGCGCTGGCATTCGTCAACACCATGCTGGCGCCGATGGGGACGCTCTTCGTCTGGACGATCCTCGATCTGCGCCGCAACAACAAAGCCACCGCGGTCGGCGCCGCCACCGCGATCGTGGTCGGTCTCGTGGCCGTCACGCCCGCCGCCGGCTTCGTCAGTCCCCTTTCCGCCATCATCCTCGGCTGCATCGCCGCGGTGCCGAGCTACTACGCGCTGCTCTTCCGGGCCCGCACGCGGCTCGATGACTCGCTGGACGTCCTTTCCGCGCACGGGGTGGGCGGAATCGTCGGCGCGCTGCTCACCGGCATCCTGGCCGAGAAGAAGTGGAACGGCGCCGTCAACGGCGCGCTCTTCGGAAACCCGAAACAACTCGGGATCCAGATGGTGGCCGTGATCGCCACGATCGCCTTCAGCGCCGTGATGACGTTCGCCATTCTGAAAGCGATGACGCTCGTCGTGGGCGTGCGCGCCAGCGTGCGCGAGCAGGGCATCGGCCTCGACATCAGCCAGCACGGCGAAGAGGCCTACAGCCGCGGCGAAGGCGCAATTCTGATCTTGCCCGAGGGAGGAACAGTCGATGAAGCTGGTGCTCGCTATCGTACGGCCTGAGAAAGTCAACGCAGTACTCGAAGCGCTCTACCGCGCGGAGGTCCAGGGGCTGACCATGAGCCACGTCAGCGGCCACGGCGGCGAGATCGAGCGCATCGAAACCTATCGCGGCACGACGCTCAAGGTGGAGATGAACGACAAGGTTCGCCTGGAGATCGGCGTCTCCGATCACTTCGTCGAGCCCACCGTCCGCGCCATCCTCGGCGCCGCCTCCACTGGCGAAGTCGGCGACGGCAAGATCTTCGTCCTGCCCGTGGAAAAGGTCTACCGCATCCGCACGGGCGAGGAAGACGAAGCGGCCGTCACCCCGGTGGCGGTGAAGAAGGAGCCAGCCGAGGAGGTCGCCGCGTACTGAGAACACCGCGATGAGTATCGGCAACCTTTGCCGTCCCGATCTCGCCTTCCTGGGACCGCGGGCGTCTCGCCCGCCGACTTGCGCTGCCGTGAGTCATGTCGCACGTTTTGTCCAAGGCTCGACCCCGCTTACCAGCAGATAGTCTCTCGCCCGCGTACACGTCCATCAGTCGCGCCAGTCATTGCCGGGCATGATCCGTTGCATGAACTCGTCGAACAGTGGAACCGTGAAGGCGGTGTCTCCGTGGCTCGGACTCCAGATCATTCCCTTGGCGATCAACTGGTTCCGCGTCGGTCCGAAGGACGTCACTTCACGCTTCAACTTCCTGGCAATGTCACCTGATCGATGTGGCCCGGGCCCTAGATCGGCCATGGCCCGAAGGTACTTCTTCTCAGCACCGGTCAGGCGGTCGAAGCGCACGCGAAAAAAACTCGAGTCCAGCGCGGCAATGACCAGGACGGTGGCCACTTCCACATCTTCGAGAGTGATCGGCGATACCGTAGCGCAATCCCATACGTGCTTTCCCCACTCCTGAAGGAAGTAGGCATAGCCGCGCGTGCGGCTCACGATCTCATCGAGTGCCGTCTGCTCCAACTCCACTCCCTGCGCCTGCGCCGGCTTGGCGATCGCAGTCCGTGCCGCGAAGTCGTCCAGGGCGCCGATCTCCGGAAAATCGAACAACCGCTCCGCGTACGATTTCGCCCGTCCCATCCGTCCGCGGAGTTGCGGCAACCCTGCACCTACGAGTGTGACCGGCAATCGCCGCTGCACGCAACGATAAAGAGCCGTGATGAGCGCTGCAAGCTCCTCCTCCTCGACGTACTGCAGTTCGTCGATGAACATCACCAACGCTGTATCGGCTTCCTTTGCCGCTGCACCGGCAGCCTCCAGAAGCGCTTGCAGATCATGCTCGAGATTGCCGTTGTCCGCGAGACCAGGCTCAGGCTCGAAGTCAAGACCAACTTCGATGTCGTGGAACTTCATACGGAGAGCCTTGGCAAAACCAGCCAGCGCTCGAAGCCCTCGCCGAGCCAGGTCGCTCGCCTTTTCGATACGAGATAGTCGAAGCAGGGCAACCCTGATCTCAGGAGCCAGTAGCGCTGGTAACGAGCGTCTTTCGGGCGCCTCGATGCGAAGCGTCTGCATCCCGGCCGACTCCGCATCTTCGCGCATCCTGTCGAGAAGTACGGTCTTGCCCACCCCTCGCAGCCCAACCATGACGATGCTTTTCGTCGGCAGACCGCGGCGGATTCGTTCGAGCGCTACCCGTACGGTCTCCCGCAGCTCGTCGCGACCCGCGAGCTCAGGCGGAGGCGTGCCGGCACCGGGCGCGAAGGGGTTGGAGACTCTGTCCACAGGCGAATTATAGCGATCTTAGCCGGTTTATAAGAAACCGATAAACCGACCATAACTCACTCAACTCGCGCCCTACCGTACGTCAGCGGACATCGGAATCGATCGAAACGTATCGGGGCACGACGCTCAAGGTGGAGATGAACGACAAGGTGCGCCTGGAGATCGGCGTCTCCGACCACTTCGTCGAGCCGACCGTGCGCGCCATCCTCGGCGCCGCCTCAACCGGCGAAGTCGGCGACGGAAAGATCTTCGTACTGCCGGTGGAGAAGGTCTACCGCATCCGTACCGGTCAGGAAGACGAAGCAGCCGTCACACCGGTGGCGGCGAAGCAGGAACCGGCCGAAGAAGTCGCTGCGTACTGAGAAGCGTTTCCCACCACGCTGGAGCGCTGGCGTCCAGCCGGCTGGCCCGGAGGCGTCTCGCCTCCGAGTCCGCGCTGGCCGCGCTGAACCCCCTCATCGTCGAACCTGCGCCGCAGTGCCGGCGACCAGACCAGCGGGGGATTGGGTGGCAGAGGAGCGGGAACAAACGCCCTGAAGCGTTCCGACGCAGTGGACACGGTCCGCTACTGGCCTGTCGCTCGACGGCGCATCGGGAACCTGAAATAAGAATGCGCGTTGTTTTAGGTTGGTGGCCTATCGTAAATCAACTACGCGAACCTCACCCCAGATACCGCTCCTCGTTATGCCAGAACAGCGCCTCCGTCGCCGGACGGTCCGCCGCCTTCCGCGGCAGCCGGATCTCGGAGCCGTGCAGCGCGTAGTAATCCCTCCCGTTCTCGAACTCCTCCTTGATCCGGCGGCTGACCTCGAAGTGATAGTCCGGCGTGACGGTGACGTAGCCGGCATCGAACAGCTTGTGAATGTCGGCGCGGAAGAGGATGCCGTTGGTGAGCGAATGCTCCTGCACGTCGCGATAGTCGCGGATGTGCGCCGCTTCCAGAGCCGGAAGCGTCTTCTCATTCGTCACCGCGCAGCGTCGCCCGTACGAGTCGAGAACGGCGATGCGGAAGCTGCGCTGCCCGAGGCGCGGACGGATCAAGGCAGGCTCGCCGTAGCCGGAGCGTAGCGGCGCATCGGCGATCATGGCCCCGCCCAGCGGCTCCGTCACGCCGGCATACGGACCGATCCACTCCGGCCGCTTCGCTGCGCGCGCCATGCA
>DATLWH010000795.1:0-2516 GCA_035576505.1 Thermoanaerobaculia bacterium
CATGGAGAGATTCAGAGGCGGACGGAAGCGCGCCGAGCGGGAGCCCGACGAGAGCACCATGACGTCGTTGGCCATGAACGCTTTGAGCGCGGCGTCGCGGACGTCGCCGCTCGGGAGATCGAAGGCCGTCATCAGACCGCGCCCGCGAACGTTGGATACGAGGTTCGGGAACTCTTCGCCGAAGCGCTGCAGCTCGCTGAGGAAGTAGGCGCCGACGGTGGCGGCGTTGTCGACCAGCCCCTCTTCCTCGATCACCTCGAAGTAGCGCTGCGCGCGGACCATGTCGGTCAGGTTGCCGCCCCACGTGGAGTTGATGCGCGAGCTGACGGCGAAGACGTTGTCATCGATGTCGAAGAGACGCTCGCCGGCGGCGAAGCCGCAAACCTGCGTCTTCTTGCCGAAGCAGATGATGTCGGGCTCGACGCCATAGTGCTCGAACGCCCACATCTTCCCGGTCAGCCCGACACCGGACTGCACCTCGTCGTAGATGAGGAGCATGTCGTTTTCGTCGCAGAGCTGGCGCACGGCGCGGAAGAACTCGGGGCGGAAGTGGTTATCGCCCCCCTCCCCCTGGATCTGCTCCATGATGAAGGCGGCGATGTCGTCTTTCCTCTCGGTGAGGAACTGCCGGGCCTGGGCGAGTGCGGCCTGCTCGCGCTCCTCCACATCATCATCGGTAGGAAACCGCAGCTTCGGATTGTCGATGCGCGGCCAGTCGAACTTGGGGAAGTACTGCGTCTTTCGCGGGTCGGCGGTGTTGGTGAGCGAGAGCGTGTAGCCGGTGCGGCCGTGGAAGGCTTCGCGCAGATGCATGATCTGCGTACCGCGCTCGGAGGTGAGGCCCTTGCGGAAGTTCTTGCGGATCTTCCAGTCGAAGGCGGTCTTGACCGCATTCTCGATGCCGAGGGCGCCACCCTCGATGAAGAACATGTGCCTGTTCAGCGAAGAGGGGACGGCCAGGCGGGAGAACGTCTCGACGAACTCGGCCATGTACGTCGTGTAGATGTCGGAGTTGGCGGGCTTGTTGATCGCCGCGGTGGCGATGCGGTCGCGGAACTCCGGGTTGTCGAGGCGGGGATGGTTGTAGCCGATGGGGCAGGAAGCGAAGTTGGTGAAGAAATCGAGGACGGCGCGGCCGCGCCGGGCGTCGAAAAGCCACGAGCCTTTCGACCTGGTAAGGTCCATGACGACGTCGTAGCCGTCGGCGAGCATGTGCCGTGAGAGCACGCTGTGAACTTCGCCGGGCTGGATGTGGACGCGCCGGTCCGTGATGGCGGAAATTGACATAAAGGGCTCCTGTCGGGCGTTGGGATCATATCGTGGAGCGTGGGGGTGGGGAGTGGGGGGTGGGGCGTGGGATGTCGCAGCAGTAGACTAATCGCCGCTCTCCCACACCCATTCAGCACAAAGCGGAGTGGGATGTGGGGAGAATTCAGATACGTCAGAGTGATCGCCGTTCTCCCACACCCCACACCCAACTCCCCACACCCCAAGCACAAGGAGCAACAATGAAAGACATCGTCATCCTCGGCGGCTCACGCACGCCGATCGGTTCGTTCCAGGGAACTCTCTCGTCGATGGCGGCGCCGAAGCTCGGCTCGATCGCCATCCGCTGCGCGCTCGAGAACTCCGGCGTCTCCGCCGGCCAGATCGAGCAGGTGATCATGGGCAACGTGCTGCAGGCGGGCGTCGGTCAGGCGCCGGCGCGGCAGGCCGGCATCGGCGCCGGCATCCCCGTCAGCGCCGGCGCGGTGACCGTCAACAAGGTGTGCGGCTCGGGCCTCAAGGCGGTGATGTACGCCGCCAACGACATCCGCTGCGATGAGTACGAAGTGGCCATCGCCGGCGGCATGGAGTCGATGTCGAACGCGCCCTACGCGCTGCCGCAGGCGCGAAGCGGTTACCGGATGGGCAACGGAAAAATGATCGACATCATGATTCACGACGGCCTCTGGGACCCGTACGGCGACAAGCACATGGGCAATTGCGCGGAGCTCTGCGCGGCGAAGTACCACTTCACCCGTGAGGAGCAGGATGCCTTCTCGCACGAGTCCTACCGGCGGGCTCAGGACGCGGTGCAAAGCGGCAAGTTCAAGAAGGAGATCGCTGTCGTCGATGTGCCCTCGAAGAAGGGGTCGTCGATGATCGTCGACGATGAAGAGCCGTTCGCGGCGCCCCTCGACAAGATGAAGACGCTCAAGCCCGCCTTTCAGAAGGACGGCGGCACGGTGACCGCCGCGAACGCGTCGAAGATCAACGACGGCGCGGCGGCCCTGGTGGTCACGTCTGCGGATTGGGCGGCCAGGAACGGCCGCAAGGCCATGGCCCGCATCGTCGCCCAGGCCACGGCGGCCCAGGAGCCGGAATGGTTCACGACCGCGCCGGCCAAGGCGATCGACATCGTCCTGAAACGCGCCGGGATGACGGTCGACGACATCGACCTGTTCGAGATCAACGAGGCCTTCGCCGTCGTGGCGATGGCGGCGATGAAAGACGCGCACATCCCGCACGAGAAG
>DATLWH010000796.1:0-10049 GCA_035576505.1 Thermoanaerobaculia bacterium
CGGGAGTGTCCGCGACCGGACCGCCGAGGTCCACGATCGTACCGTCGCTGACGACCAGACGCGCGCCGAGGACGTGGTTCACGGTGAACCCGTACTTGAGACAGTGCGCGCCGCCGGAATTCTCCGAGACGTTCCCGCCAATGGTGCAGACGCTCTGCGACGACGGATCGGGGGCGTAGTAGTAGCCCTCGGGGCCGACGCGCTTGCTGACGTCGAGGTTGATCACGCCGGGTTGCACGCGCATCCAGCCGTTCTCGAAGTCGATCTCCAGAATCTTGCGCATGCGCGCCATGCCCACGACCACGCAGCCGGGAACCGGCATCGCTCCGCCGGAGAGTCCGGTGCCGGCGCCGCGCGGAACGATGGGGAGGCCGGCCGCCCCGGTGATCTTCACGATCTCCACGACTTCTTCGGTCGACGAGGGGAGGACGACGATTCCGGGCATGGCGTGAAAGCTGGTCAGGCCGTCGGACTCGTACGTGCGCAACTGCGACGGCTCGACGATGCAGTTGCGCTCGCCGACGACGGCGCGGAGGCGGTCGACGATCGCGGCCGGAATCGCAGGCGGCCGCGTTTCCAGGGTGGAGGCGGACATCACATCACTCGAATAGCCGGTAGGCGGGAAGCGTCAGGAACTCCGTGAATTCAGGGTTGATGACGAGCGAGTCGAGCAGCTCCACCGCGTCGTGCATCCGCCCCTGGTCGCGGCCACCGAGTTTCTCCAGCTCTTCCTCGCGGATCCTCTCGTAGAGCGCGCGGCTGGCCACCGTGCCGTCGTCGAGCGTGGCCTTGTTCGTGATCCATTGCCAGAGCTGCGCGCGGGAGATCTCCGCCGTGGCCGCATCTTCCATCAGGTTGAAGATGGCCACGGCCCCGTTCCCGGAGAGCCAGGTGGCCAGGTACTGCAGTGCGACGCTGACGTTGTTGCGGAAGCCGCCCTCGGTGATCGTTCCGCCGGGGACGTGCGTGTCGACGAGCTGCGCGCCGGCGACGTTGACCTCCGGGCGCAGTACCTCTTTCTGATTCGCTTTGCGGCCGAGCGCGGCTTGAAAGACTTCCATCGCCACCGGCACGAGATCGGGATGGGCCACCCACGTTCCGTCGAAGCCGTCGCCGGCCTCGCGCGTTTTGTCGTCGCGCACCTTGGCCAGCGCTTTCTCGTTGATCTCCGGATTCTTGCGGTTGGGGATGAACGGCGCCATCCCTCCCATGGCGTGCGCGCCGCGGCGGTGGCAGGTGCGGACGAGCAGGTCGGTGTAGGCGCGCATGAAGGGAACGGTCATGGTCACCTGCACGCGGTCGGGCAGGGCCAGATCGGCGCGGCGCCTGAATTTCTTGATCAGGCTGAAGATGTAATCCCACCGGCCGGCATTGAGTCCGCTGGCGTGCTCGCGCAGCTCGTAGAGGATCTCGTCCATCTCGAACGCGGCGGGAAGCGTCTCCACCAGCACCGTGGCCCGGATCGTTCCGCGCGGCACGTGCAGCGCGTCCTGCGCGGCGTTGAACACGTCGTTCCAGAGACGCGCCTCGAGATGGCTCTCCATCTTCGGGAGATAGAAGTACGGCCCGCTGTTTCGTTGCTTCAGCTCGGCGGCGTTGTGAAAGAAGTAGAGGCCGAAGTCGAGGATGCTGGCCGAGATGGACTGGCAATCGATGAGGATGTGTTTCTCCACGAGGTGCCATCCGCGCGGGCGCACCAGGAGCACGGCGATCTCCGCATTCAGGCGATAGGCCTTCCCATCGGGGTTTTGGAACTCGATGGTTCTGCGAACCGCGTCGACCAGATTCTGCTGCCCTTCGACGACGTTCTCCCAGGTCGGCGAGAGCGAGTCCTCGAAATCCGCCATGAAGACGCTCGCCCCGGAGTTGAAGGCGTTGATCATCATCTTCCGTTCGACGGGACCGGTGATCTCGACCCAGCGCTTCTGGAGATCGGGAGGGGTCGGAGCAACCTTCCAGTCGCTCTTGCGAACGTCCGCCGTCTCCGGGAGAAAGTCCGGCATGGTCCCGGCGTCGAAGCGGAGTTGGCGCTCGCCGCGCCGCGCCAGGAGTCGTTCCCGGGTCGGATTGAACGTGCGATGCAGGGCGGCCACGAAGGCCAGCGCGTCATCGGTAAGGATCGCGGGGGAAGCCGCGAGGTTTTTTCCAGTGATCTCGATTCCTTTTTCCACGGCACTCCCTCCGCTACTTCACCGCACCGGTCGTCATTCCTGACACGAAGTAGTCGAGCGACAAAGCATAAACAATCACCACCGGCACCGATCCGAGAACCGCGGACGCCATGAGCGGTCCCCAGAAGTAGACGTCGCCGCGGACCATGTCGACGGTGATCCCGACCGGCAGGGTCCGATGAGCGACCGAGCTGATGAACGTCAGCGCGTAGACGTACTCCTGAAAGGAGAGGGTGAAGGCGAAGATGGCCGCCGTGAGGATGCCCGGCAGAACGACCGGGATGACGACCAGCCGCAGAAGCTGCATGCGCGTCGCGCCGTCCAGCAGAGCGCGCTCTTCGATCTCCTTCGGAACGCTGCGGAAGAATCCCATGAGCAGCCACGTGCAGAAGGGAACGGTGAAGGTCGGATAGGCCAGGATCAGCGACCAGATGGTGTTGTCGATCTTCAGCGCGCCGACGAACTGGGAAAACGGGATGAAGAGAATGGTCGGCGGAATGAGGTAGGTCAAAAAGATGGCGATGCCGATGGCCCGGTTGCCTCGGAAGCGAAGCCGCGCCAATCCGTAGGCCGCCGGAACGGCCAGCAGCAGCGTGATGAGCATGACCGACGCGCCGGTGATCAGGCTCACTTTCAACCAGGTCTTGAACGGGGTGGTTCGCAGATAGTGATAGTGGGTGAGCGTGGGACTGACCACGCGGATCGCGCCGATCACCTGGTTGGGTTGCGCGGTCTGTCCGGTTGGTATCTTGATCTGCGCGAGCACGCCGTCGACGGGGCTGACGATCTGCTGATCGCCGACGAAGGCGATCGGAGCGGGATGCTCTTCACTGTCGCTGCGCCGGGTGCGCGATCCCGGGACGATGGCCCAGCGGATGGTCCCCGCGTTGTACGAGGCCGGAATGATGATGTCCTTGTGGTACGGCTGATGGGTGATGCCGTCGACGCTCGAGAACCAGAAGGGATTGCGCCGCAGGTCGTACAGATTCGCGTCTGCCTTGAACGAGGTGATCACCATCCAGTAGAAGGGGAAGAGGGCGAAGGCGAGAAACGGCGCCAGCCCCGCCCAGCTCAGAAGATCGAACCGAAGACGGCGCAGGCCCGGACCGAGGAGTGCCATCGTCTATGCCTCTTCCCGGCGCAGGAACTGCAGCATGAAGAAGACCATCAGCGCCATGATCGGAAACATGAAAAGCGACACCGCCGCCCCCTTGCCGAGGTACCCGGCGTTCACGCCGAGCTGGTAGGCGTAGGTGGAGAGCACCTGGGTCTGATCGAACGGGCCGCCCTTGGTGATGATCCAGATCGTGTTGAAGTCGGTGAAGCTGAAGATCACGGAGAAGAGCAGCGAGACCATCAGGATCGGGCGCACCATCGGACCGATGATGTAGATGAATCGCTGAAAGGCGTTGGCCCCTTCGAGCCGGGCCCGCTCCAGAATCTCATCGGGAATGGCCGTCAGTCCGGCCAGGATCACGATGGCCGTGAAGGGGAAGCCGCGCCACACGTTGACCAGAACGACCGAGAACATGGCCCAGTCCTTGTCCCCGCGGAAGTTGATGATGTGCGCGGGCGAAAGGATGTGCCAGTGCACGAGCGTCCAGTTGATGACGCTGAACGAGGAGTCGAAAATCCAGAGCCAGGCCTGCGCGCTGATGGCGATGGGGATCACCCACGGAATCACGACCAGGCCGCGCAGAAGCTTCCGCCCGCGGAAGGCACGGTTCAGCAGCAGCGCGCACGGAATGCCGAGGAAGAGTTTGATGACCTCCGTGCCGAACGTGTACTTGAATGTGTTTTTCACGGCCAGGAGGAAGTTCGGATCCTGCAGCACCCCCGTTCCGTTGGTCTTGGTGCGGACGTCGGCATCGACGAGGATCTGACGCTTTGCGCTGCTCAGCGCGGCTCGGGTCGGGAATGTGCCGATCACGAGCGGCGTGTCGCTGTGCGCAACGACCTCGTACTTGCCGCCGATCGTCTTGCGCGCCTTCCACTGCAGATCTTCGAGGATCGAGCTGGCGTTGAAGGAGGCGTCGTCCGCGCTCAGCATCTCGATGAGCGGAATCTTCGCTCCCGCCACCACGATCGAAGCGCGGAAGCGCCCTCCCGGCACGGCGTCCGTGACCTGCTGCCCTTCCCCCTTTTTCGCGATGAAGGCCGCCGCCTGAGGCTGCGTCGGGAAGGTGGCCACCACGAAGTCGTTGGCGGAGACCTCGTAGCTATCCACCTTCGAGTAGTTCGCCCCGCCCACCCACGTCCAGGTCCGGTTCCCGGCCTGCGCATCGGTGAAGCTCATGTAGATCGACATCAGGAAGGGATAGGCGATGAAGACGATGAGGTAGAGCACCGCCGGCAGCACGAGGCCGTAGCCGAACGGCGCCTCGCGGTCGAAAAAGGCCATCCGCGGCCTGGGCGTCTCGCCGCTCTCCGGCGTCGTGGTCAGATCGCCCATTCGGTCTCCCGGTCGAAGAGATAGATGCGATCCGTATCGAACCAGAGGTCGAGGTTGTCGGCCGGCCGCAGTCCCGCGTAGATCTCGGTCTGCATCTGGAAGTTGCCCGCGGCGCTGCGGGCGGTGACGATGACGTCGTGTCCCAGCGGCTCGACGACGTCGATCGTGGCCGGGACCTTCTGATGATTGCCGCGCCCCTCGACCGACAGATGAATGTGCTCGGGGCGGATTCCGACCGTGACCGGCCGGCTCGACCCTTCCGGCACAGGGCGCGTCAGCGGCAGATTGATGCCTCCGCTGAGGTCCACCGATCCCTGGCCGGCCTTCGCGGTCAGCGTTCCCTGGAAGAAGTTCATGGGAGGCGTGCCGATGAAGCCGGCCACGAAGCGGTTGGCCGGTTTGTCGTATGCCTCCAGAGGGGTGGCCACCTGCAGGATGGATCCGCCGTTCATGATGACGATGCGGTCGCCCATGGTCATGGCCTCCACCTGATCGTGGGTCACGTAGACCATGGTCGACTTGACGGACTGGTGAAGCCGTTTGAGCTCGGTGCGCATGTGCACGCGCAGCTTGGCGTCTAGATTCGAGAGAGGCTCGTCGAAGAGGAGCACGCCCGCCTGGCGGCAGAGCGCGGCGCCGACGGCAACGCGTTGCCGCTCGCCCCCGGAGAGTTGCCGCGGCTTGCGGTTCAGACGGTCGGACAATCCCAGGATGGCGGCCACTTCCTGCACGCGCCGCTCGACCTCCGCCTTCGGCGTGTGGCGCAGCCGCAGGGAAAAGGACATGTTCTTGTACACGCTCATGTGCGGGTAGAGCGCGTAGCTTTGAAAGACCATGGCGATGTCGCGGTCGCGGGGTGGGAGGCCGATCACCGACCGGCCTCCGATCCGGATGTCACCGCTGGTCACATCTTCGAGCCCTGCGATCATGCGCAGAGTCGTCGTTTTCCCGCACCCGCTCGGGCCGACCAGGATCAGGAACTCCCGATCCTGAACCGTGAGATCGATGCCCGCGACGGCGCTTACATCACCAAACCGCTTCTCAACCTTCTCGAGAACGACGTCTGCCATGGCCGGTCATTGTCTCCGAAGGGCGTCGAAAGGTGCTGGTTAGATTGCGCGAAGCTTCTTTTCAGCATCCTCCATGGCCGCCCGCGGATTCTTGCCCTTGGCCACCTCGGCGAACATCGTCGGCACGATGAACTTGGCGTACATGGCCGTGGCCGTCTTCGTCATCGGGCCGGGGTATCCGATGAAGCGCACGTCTTTCTCGAAGTCCTGGAGGAGCTCGAGTTTCGGCTCGTGGCCGATAACCGGCATCGGCTTTTTGTAGAGCGCGTTCAGGAACGGATGGTTGTAGCCGGTCGAGGCCTCCATCCCGCGCAGAGCTTCCTCGTTCATGGCCACCAGGAATTCCTTGGCCAGATCCTGAACCTTGGAGAAGTTGTAGATGCCGTAGGACATCGTACGGCCGCCGTTGACGCGTAGGCCACCCTCGCCGAGAGGCGTCTTCACGATATCCAGATTCCGGTAGACGTCCGGGTTGTCCTTGGCCGCCGTGCGGTAGGCGCTGATGGGATTGCAGACCACCGAGCCCTTTCCCGAGGCGATGAAGCGGTTGTTGGAGCTGTCATCCCAACTGAGGACCTCGTCGGTCATGGTCTTGTTGAAGAGCTCCGCGCCGTACTTGAGCGCCTCGACGATCTCCTTCTTGCGGAAAACGATGTTTCCGGCGGTGTCGAACATGTAGGCCTTGAACGCCCACATGAGCGGGAGAAGGTTGTCACTGGAGTCAGGGGTCTGCGAATAGGGGATGCCGATGGGATGGCCCGCTTTCTTGAGCTTGGCCCCCATCCGAAGGAGATCCTGATAGCTGGTCTTGTCGGTGTATTGCTCGCCGACCTCCTTGAAGTAGCCGGCGTTGATGATGTAGGGATAGCTGATGTACCAGCTCGGAATGGCCAGCCACTTGCCGCGCACGACACCGATCGATTGCGAGTCGCGCAGCCAGCCCCCGTGCTCCTTGGCCAGCTTGTTGGCGATGTCGCTCACATCGACGAGCACCTTGTCGTAGAGCCACGCGCCCGTTCCGTTGAGGTGGAACACATCGTGTCCGCCGCCGCGGGAGATGTCGGCGGCGATGGCGGTGGGAAGATCGGCCGTGGCAACGTAGTCGACCTCGACCTTGCACTTGTGCTTCTCGCCGAACTCTTTCGCGAAGACGTCGAAGTACTTGTCGTAGTCGGGAACGAAGTGCTTCCACTGGACGACCTTCAGCACGCGCTCGCCCTGCGCGGAGGCCTTGCGGGTGAACACCATCGGTGCGGCCAGTCCGATGCCGGCTGCCAGCGAAAGCTTCATGAACTCGCGGCGCCCGACGTCGGACGGGACGGCAGGTTCCGCGGAATCGGATCGGGGACTCTCGGGTGGCTGGGGTTTCCTGGAGGCGCGTTTCTTTCTGCTGGTCTTCATCGTTGGTCTCCTCACCAAGTTAGTACTGGTTCAAAACCGTGAAGAAGGGATGGAACGCTGGAGGCTCTCTGATCACCTGCTGCCTGGGCAAGCGCCCGAGCACGCATTCTTTCAAAAGAGGCGGGGCGAGGGAAGGGGGAATCGAAGCCAGAAACCAGAAACTAGAAACCAGAAGGTTCGCGGGAGGTTGCCTTCTTCTGGTTTCTGGTTTCTGGTTTCTGGTCTTCCGTGCGCCGGACGGTTCATCACCGTCCGGCGAAGGAAAGAGAACCGAATCGTCTAGTAGTACCAGACCTGCATCTGCACCGTGTACTCGTTGGTGCTGTGAATGGCGCCGTTCTGCGGCTTCACGTGGGTGAGCTGGCCGGTGAACTTGAGGTTCTGCCCGGAGACGTAGTAGTTCAGACCGCCGGCGTACCGCTTCTGGTTCTTCGACGGGGTGGCGTCGGGGTTGAACTTCTGATCTTCGAACTTCAGGAACGGCTGGACCTTCGAGGCGGCCAGGTAGTAGCCGAACTCGGCCAGGTAGTCGTTCTGGCGCGGCAGTGTGGGGATGAATTTTCCGCCGTCGTAATGGTTGCCCTGAACGATGAAGGCCACTTCGTCCTTACCGTTGACGGGGATCGTCCCGAAAAGGCTTGCGTCGTAGGTCTTGTAATCCTTCTGACCGTCGTAGCCGCCAGTGAGGGCCAGGATCTTCCGCGTGCCGCGGTTGGTGCCGGCGTAAACGTACCCTCGTTCCTTTTCAAAGAAGTCGTAGTTCAGGTAGAAGGTGTGGCGGAAGGCGTTGCCCGAGGCCACATGCCCCGGGCTGGCGGCGTTCCGAACGCCCTGGGTGAGGGCCACGCGATACTCGAGACGGCCGTCGGCGAGGTAACCCTTCCCCTGGAAGCCGGTGTCGCGCGTGCCGCTGGTCTGCGTCGGCGTGGCGAAGACCGTGGAGGTCGGGCTGATGTCGAGCGTGAGGAAGCTCGTCGTCGAGGTCAGTTCGTTGCGGCTGAGCGGAACGAGGAACAGACCGCCGGAGAACATGAAGGCATCACTGATCTTCCACTCGGCCCACGCGTCCTGAACGAGGAAGCCGGAGGTCAGAGCCTTCGGTGATTTGCCCAGGTTCGGGTCGTCGGTCTGGATGAAGAAGGTCACGTCCTTCGCCGCGGAACCAGTGAGCAGGAAGCGCGCCCTGCGGATGTACAGGTTCTGCGCGTACTGCTTCGTGGTGGCGTCCTGCGCCTCGTCGGCCCACAACTGAAGCTGCGTTCCGAAACGGAGCCACACGTCGTCGTTGACCTTGACCTGCACTTGAGCGTGAGCGAGGGTGGGGAGGAAAAGAAGCACGAGCACGAAGATCAGGAAGAACAAACGGCGCGGACGGGAGGAAGAACCGGTGGTGATATTTCCCAGCATAGCCTC
Source organism: Thermoanaerobaculia bacterium (assembly GCA_035576505.1). GTDB lineage: Bacteria > Acidobacteriota > Thermoanaerobaculia > Gp7-AA8 > Gp7-AA8 > JADGNZ01. Next base: position 8,508 of record DATLWH010000796.1, read on the forward strand.
TCCTTTTTAGTGGGGGTCAAGCGAACGTCGAAAAAAGAACCGATTTGGATTGAGGAAAGTGTACCGCACCCATCCGTGACTTTGTTCGGCAATCCTACATGCCGAGGAAGGCTTTTTTTACATGTTCGTCCGCCAGCAGTTGCTGGCCGGTTCCGGACAAGACGATGCGTCCGGTCTCCAGCACGTACGCGCGGTGGGCGATGTGCAGCGACTGGTAGACGTTCTGCTCGACCAGCAGGATCGTCACGCCCTGCTGGTTGATCTCCCCGATGATCGTGAAGATGTTCTTGACCATCATGGGGGAGAGGCCGAGCGACGGCTCGTCCAGCAGGAGCACGCGCGGATTGGCCATCAGTCCGCGGGCGATGGCCAGCATCTGCTGCTCGCCGCCGGAGAGCGTTCCTCCGAGCTGCTTCTCCCGTTCCTTCAGGCGCGGGAAGAGGGAAAAGGCGCGCTCGATGTTCTTTCCACGGTCCTTCCGCGTGCTCTTCGGGAACGAGCCGATCTTGAGGTTTTCCATCACGGTCATCTCCGGAAAGATCCTCCTGCCCTCGGGCACCTGGACGATCCCACGCTCGACGACGTCGTTCGGATGGAGGCGGGAGAGGTTCTCCCCTTCGAACGTGATCGATCCCGCCGACCACCGTACGAGACGCGAGATGTTCTTCAGCGTCGTCGACTTGCCGGCACCGTTGGAACCGACCAGCGTGACGATCTCTCCCTGCCGCACCGTGAGGTCGATACCCCACAGAACCTGGAGGTCGCCGTAGGCGAATTCGAGCTTCTCGATGGCCAGCATCGGCGCACCGTTGACCGTGTCGGCGGTCACTGTCATTGCTCCGCTCCCAGATACGCCTCGATCACGTGCGGGTCGTTGACGATCTCCTGCGGAGTCCCTTCCGCGAGCTTCTCGCCGGAGTTGAGCACGACGATCCGGTCCGAGAGGCGCATGATCGCTTTCATGTCGTGCTCGATCACGATCTGCGTCAGGCCTCGATCCTTGATCTCATGGATGAGCTGGATGATCTCTTCGCTCTCCGCCGCGTTCAGCCCGCCCATCGTTTCGTCGAGGAGCAGCAGCTTCGGCCTGGTGGCCAGCACGCGCGCGAGCTCGAGTTTCTTCCGTTCGCCGATCGGCAGCGCGCCCGCGAGAAGGCCGGCTTTTGCGTCGAGATGCACGACGCGCAGTTGCTCGTGCGCGATCTGGCGCGCCTCGGCCACCGAGTTGGTGCGGCGCAGCGCCCCGACCACCACGTTGTCGAGCACGGAGAGTTTCGTGAGCGGTCGGACCTTCTGCCAGGTGCGGGCCATGCCGAGCTTGCACACTTTGTCCGGCTGCAGCCCATTCATCCGCCGTCCCTGAAAGACGACCTCTCCTTTCGACGGCCGGTAGTAGCCGGTGATGCAGTTGAAGAGCGTGGTCTTGCCCGCGCCATTCGGCCCGATCAGACCGAGGATCGTCCCCTCGATCACGTCGAAGGAGACATCGGAGTTGGCCGCCAGCCCTCCGAAGAATCGGGAGACGTGGTTGATTTGGAGGAT
>DATLWH010000797.1:0-2461 GCA_035576505.1 Thermoanaerobaculia bacterium
CAATGAATAGCAATCGCACCGTCATCGCCTTCGCGCTGGCGGCACTCGCTGGCGCCTGCAGCCCCGCGGCCCAGCACGCCGAGGCACCATCGGTCGCCGTCAACGCCATCGAGATCGTCCGTCCGGCCGCCGTCGAGCAGACGCTCTCCGCTCTCGGAACGGTACGCGCGGGCACGACGGCGACGCTGACCTCGAAGGTCGTCGGAAACGTCACCGAAGTCCGCGTCCACGAAGGCGACCACGTCCGCCGCGGGGAGATCGTGGCCATCATCGATGCGCGCGACATCGCCGCGCAGCTTTCGCAGGCAATGGCCGCATCGCATGAAGTCGACGGCGCCGCCGGAGCGGCGCGCGCGGCACGCGACGCCGCCGCGGCGAACGCGCGGCTGGCCACCGTTACCTACGAACGCTACAAGACCCTGCGCGAACGAAACTCGGTCAGCGCGCAGGAGTTCGATGAGGTCGAGGCGCGCTATCTGGCCGCGAACGCGGAACGGGAGCGCGCTTCGAAGGCGCTCGATCAGTCCGAGGCGGGTCGGCAGCTCGCCGCGGCCAACATCGCCGGCGCATCCGCGGCGCTGAGCTGGAGCCGCATCGCCTCGCCGATCGACGGCGTCGTCACCGCCCGCTGGATCGACCCTGGCGCGCAGGCCGCCCCCGGCGTACCGCTCCTGGCCATCGAGAGCGTGAACGACGGCCGCGTCGAAGCGTCGGTCGACGAAGATCACATCCCCTCGATCCGGCAGGGACAGGCCGTGGCCATCGACACACGTGCAGGTGCCGGCGTCGCAACCGGGCATGTCGCCCATATCGCTCCGTCGCCCGACTCGGCGACGCGCAGCTACCTCGTCAAGATCGCACTGCCGCCGGACACTCCGCTGAAGTCGGGCATGTCGGTCACGGTGCGCTTCCCGATCGGTCAGCGCGACGGCATCTCCATTCCGCGTACCGCGCTCATCGAGCGCGGCGAGCTGCACGAAGTCTGGGTCGCGGACGTCAGCGACGTGGCCCGCCTTCGCTACGTCACCCCCGGTGTGGTGTTCGGCGACCGCATCGAGATTCTCACCGGCATCGCGCCCGGCGACCGCGTGATCACCAACGCCGGCCAGCCGCTCGCCGACGGAGCGCGCATCACGCTCAGAGGACGTTCGTGAGCGAGCAGCCAACGCTGGGAGCTGGCGCGGCAGAAGATCCCACGAAGATTGCGGCCGAGCCTGAGGCAACCAACGCTGCCGGCCGTGCCGGCCTCGGCCTGGCCGGAAATCTGGCGCGTCTCTTCATCCATTCGAAGCTGACGCCGCTCATCCTGGGCGGATCGATCCTCCTCGGCATCGGCGCGGTGGCCCTTCTCCCTCGGGAGGAGGAACCACAGATCGTCGTACCGATGATCGACGTCTTCGTGCAGATGCCGGGCGCCTCGCCGCAGGAAGTCGAGCAGCGCGTGACCCGGCCGATGGAGAAACTGCTGTGGGAGATCCCTGGTGTCGAGTACCTCTACTCGACAGCGTCCTCCGGCAACGCGCTGACGATCGTCCGCTTCAAGGTGGGAACGAAGGAAGAAGACGCCATTGTGCGCCTGAATCAGAAACTCCTGGCCAACGCCGACATCGTTCCGGCCGGAGCGACTCCTCCCATCGTCAAGGTGCGCTCGATCGACGACGTTCCCGTTCTGGCCATCACGCTCTCCAGCGCGCGCTACGACTCGATGACGCTCCGGCAGACCGCCGTGCGTGTCGCCGATGAGGTCAAGGAGATCACCGACGTCGGCCAGGTCGATGTCATCGGCGGCCAGCAGCGCCGCATCACCGTCACGCTCGACCCGGCGCGCATGGCGGCGCGCAACATCGCCCCGGCCGCGCTGCCGCCGATCATCCATGCCGCGAATCAGCGGCTTCAGTCGGGAACGATCGCCACCGCGAACCGCGAGACCGTGATCGAGGCGGGAGACTTTCTCACCGGCGCCGATGATGTCGGCGCCATCGTGGTCAGTACTGCGGGCGGCCGGCCGGTCTACCTCCGCGACATCGCCGCCGTGGGCGACGGCGCGGAAGAGGCGGCCACGTATGTTCTGCACAGCGAGCGCGATCCGCGCACGGGGGCGATGTCCGCCCCGAAGACCGCCGTGACGATCGCCATCGCCAAACGGAAAGGGACGAATGCCACCGAGCTGTCGCGGCGCATTCTGGAAAAGATCGAAGCCACGCGCGGCTCGCTCATCCCGTCCGATGTGGCCATGAAGGTCACTCGCAACTACGGCGAGACGGCGGCGGAGAAATCGAACGAGCTTCTGCTGCACATGCTCATCGCCATTCTCTCGGTGGCGGCGCTCATCTGGGTCGCGCTCGGCCGTCGTGAAGCAGGCGTAGTGGCCATCGCCATCCCGGTGACGCTCGCTCTCACGCTGGCGGTCTTCTTCGTCTTCGGCTACACGCTCAACCGGGTCACGCTCTTCGCGCTGATC
>DATLWH010000798.1:0-5363 GCA_035576505.1 Thermoanaerobaculia bacterium
CTTCACATGAGGCTCCGAGGAGTGAGACGATGGTGGAAACAGATCCGTGAAACGTCAGTTCTGGTTCCGGTTGCGTACGGGTAGGGAAACATGCCATTTTTGACACTCCTTCCTCGAACCCTCATGACACGAACCTCCTGCCTCCTCGCTCTCCTCGTCTACGCCGCGTCCGCGGTTGCCAGCGACCATGCGCACCACAACGCTCCCGCAGCGGCGTCCGCGGCGGCGCGCCAGTATCGAATCGCCGACCTGCCGGTGCTGACGCAGGACGGCGCATCCATCCACTTCTACCGCGATCTGGTCAAAGGGCGCGTCGTGGTGATGAACTTCGTCTTCACGAGTTGCGCGACGATCTGCCCGACGATGGGCGCCACATTCGCCCGCGTACAGACGCTCCTCGGCTCGCGCAAGGACGTCGCGCTCATCTCCGTCAGCATCGATCCGGCCAATGACACACCGGAGCGCCTGGCTGCCTGGAGCCGCCGCCTGGGCGGCGGGCCGGGCTGGACGCTTGTCACCGGAAGGACTCCCGATATTTCGGAGATCCTCAAGTCGCTCGGCGTCTTCACCACCGACCCTGCCGCCCACACGCCGGTCGTGCTCGTCGGCGACGAAGGGGCCGGCAGATGGGAGCGCGTGGATGGACTGGCCACCCCGAACGCCATCCTCGCCGCGCTCGGTCGCGTGGCCGGGAGCGCCCGATGACACGGCCGCTTTTCGCAGCGGCACTTTTCACGGCCATGCTGTCCGTCGCCGGCGCCGCGCCCGAACAGGAAACCGGCGCCACCCTGCCGAAGGACAGCGGCGCCGCCCACTACTTCGCCAACCTCAAGCTCACCGATCAGAATGGGCGGCGGGTCGATCTCTCTCAGGACCTCATGAAGGGAAAGGTCGTCGCCATCAACAGCTTCTTCGCCTCGTGCCAGGGAAGCTGCCCGATGATGTCGAAGACGTTCCAGAGCGTGCAGGAGAAGCTCGGCGACCGGATCGGACGCGACGTCTTTCTGATCTCGATCACGGTCGATCCCGCCAACGATACGCAGGCGGCGCTCAAAAAGTACGCCGCGGAATGGAAGGCGCGGCCCGGCTGGCTGTTCCTTACAGGCTCGAAAGAGGAAGTCGCCGCCGCGCTGGCGAAATTCGGGCTGGCCGCCGAGCAGCGGGAGACGCACAAGAACCTGATTTTGGTCGGCAATGACCGCACCGGCCTCTGGAAAAAGCTCTTCGGACTGGCCAGGGCCGACCAGATCTCCGCCTCGATCGAAAGCGTCGCCGACGATCGAGGCGCGGCCGAATGACGCGGCGTTTCACCATTGCGGCGTTCTTCCTGTTTCTGACGCTGCCCCTGTTCGCCGGCCTCACGCCGCAGGAGCTGCGCGGCCGTCATATCTATCGCACCGGCGAGAGTCCCTCCCACACGCCGATCGCGGCCCTGGTCGGTGCGGAGAACCTCGAGCTACCGGCCACCTCGCTGCCCTGTATGAGCTGCCACGCCCGCGACGGACGGGGACGCGAGGAAGGAGGGGTCAGCCCCTCGAACTTGCAATGGGCCGCGCTGACGAAGCCGTATCCGGTCCCGAACGCCTCCGGCCGCGCACACCCGCCCTACACGGCCGCCCTGGTCAAGCGCGCCATCACCATGGGCCTCGATCCGGCGAAACAGCATCTGCACGTGGCCATGCCGCGCTATCGGATGTCGATGCGCGACGCGGACGACCTGGTCGCCTATCTGGCCCGGATCGGCACGGATCTCGATCCCGGTCTCACCGACGGCGAGATCACCCTCGGCGTCCTCGTGCCGCGCACGGATGAGGGGAAAGCGATTCGCAAAACGGTGTCGGCGTGGTTCGACCGGATCAACGCCGGCGGAGGCATCTTCGGCCGCCGCCTGCGGCTCTCCGATGACCGCGAGCCGTTCGCCATTGTATTCGCGGTCTTCGCGCAGATGGCCGCCGGGGGGAGCGCCGTCGAGACGATGGCCGCGGAGAAGCACATCCCGACGATCGCGGCGTTCGGTCCCGGCGAGGCCAATCGCTACCTCTTCGCCCTGCTCGCCGGCGTGGAGGAGCAAAGCCTCGCGCTGATCGAAGCGGCGGGGACGAAGGTCCGGATCATCTCCGACAAGCGCACCGCCGGTATTGAAGCCCGTCTGGCCGAACACAGCGATCCGGCCTCGGCGACGGTTCTCTTTCTCTCGAATCCGGATGCGCTCGCGGCGCTCGTGCGCTCCGCGGCCGCGGGGACGATCCTGATTCCGGCCCCCTTCGCCAGCGAGGCCATCCGCTCGGCACCGGCCGCGACGCGGATTCTGGTGGCTATGCCGGACGTCGAATCCACGCCGCAGAGCACCGCCGAGCTCGACGCCTTCTCGACCTCTCCAGCCCATCGCCCGCTTCGGGCCATGGCCCTCGCCGCAGCCAAGCTCCTGACGCGCGGCCTGGAGAGAGCCGGGCGCGATGTCGACCGCGAGTCGCTCATCGACGTCCTCGACACGTTCCGGCACGAGCCGACCGGCGTCACGCCGCCCGTCACGTGGACCTCCACCCGGCGCGTGGGCTCGGCCGAGTGCACGATCCTGCGAGTGACCCCGAGCGGGATGGAGAAACTCCGATAGCGTCCGGGGCTTTTTTCCGGCTACGGGTAGGGAAATTGCCGTTCGTGCCACTCCTAGAGAAAGGGAACTTTTCCGTAGCTTCGGTATCATTGCCGTCATCGCACGCACGGGAGGACTGTCGCCGCATGGATTGCGATCCTCGCGCCGGGGAGCGGAGGCTCCTCGATAAGGTGAGCCAGGGGGATCGAGAGGCATTCTGGAGCCTCTGGATGATGCATCGTCCGCATCTGCTGGCGATTTGTTACCGGCAGATGCGGCGGGTGCATGAGGACGCGGATGATGCCATGAGCCGCTCGATGCTGCTGGCACACGCGAAACTGCCAACGTACGCGGCGCAGATCATCGACGTCGAGGCCTGGCTGACCCGGCTGACGTGCAACGTCTGTCTCGACATCAAGAAGGAGCGCTGCCGCGGCTCGCGGAAGTCGGAGGCGCTCGACGAGCGCGTGCTCTCACGGCGTGAGGCCACCCTGCCGGAGCCGTTGTCGCCGGAGGATGTCGTTCTGCTGGCGCAGATGGGGAACGGCATCCGCAGCGCCATCGAAGCGCTTCCCCGGCCGTTGCGCATCGTGGCCGAGATGCGGTTCATGCACGAGTTGGGATACGACGTCATCGCCGAACGGGTGGCCATCACCGAGGCCAATGCAAGGAAGCGCGTGCAACAGGCCCGTGAGTTGCTGCGGCCGCGCCTCCGGCATCTCGCGGGCACCTCACTCGGCATGAAGCACGAGGAACTGCGGATTGCTGGCGCGCAGGCCGACTGACGGGCACTCGACATAGACGTAATAGACGCCCTGGGCGGGAGGCGTGAACACGGCCGCGTAGCGGCCGTCGCCCGCGGCAACGAGCTTCTGCCGCTGCGACCACGAGCCGCTGGCCTGCACGATCAGCACGCCGGCGTCGGCCAGCGCGCGCGCCGGCTGGCGGGTTTTCCCGTCGCTGAGGCGGACCTCGATACGCGCCGGCGCTCCCACGGCGACCTCCTTCCGCGTGGTGAGGTGCTCGACCAGGAGCGGCGGCCTGCTGTTGTGCTCCGGGTTCTCCGCGACGACGAGACGGAAGCAGGTAATGACGCGCGGCGCATCGACGAAGAGGGCCACGTCGTACGCTCCCGCCCTCGGCAGTGTGGCGTTGGCGGTGAACGTGCCGGGACTGGTCTGGTGCAGGCTGCGGTCGAGCACGAGCACGGCCTGCGGGTCGTGGCCGTAGTTCGTGAAATGCCCACTCGGCGCGGCCATCCCCTCCTTATAGAAGTAGACGCCCTCATCGGCCGGACTGGCCACCAGCACCGCCCCTTCGCCGGGTGCGGTGACGATTCCGTCCGCGATCGTGGTGCGCGCTTTCCGTCCGAACCCCGTCTCGCCGCCGGGGAACTCGACCACGGCGATCTGGCTGCCCGGATCGCCGATGTTCGCCAGCGGCACCATCAGCACCAGCTCGCTCGCGCGGCGGCGGATATAGGCGAGCGTATCGGTGAACGTCACCTCGAAGGGGCCGCCCTCGAGCTCCCCGGTCTGGATGATCCGGTTCGAGGAGACGTCGAGGATGTGCAGCAGGTCGTGCGAGGGGTTGAGGGTGAAGGCGTACCGGCCGCCGGGAGCGAAACGGATCCGTTCGAGACCCGCTTCCGTCGGGATGCTGGCCACGGCTTTGCGCTTCCGCGGATCGATGGCGGTGATCACGCCGTCTTCCGACGCCACGTAGGCGAGCTGGCTCAGCGGCGACCAGGCCACCGCCAGCGGACTTGCGCCCGCGGGTCCTTGGGCGACGATCTTCATCGTGGCCACGTCGATCAGCGTGGCCGTGCCGCTATCGTGATTCGTGACGACGGCCGTGCCGTTGTCGGGCGTGACCACGATGTCGTGCGGCCCTTTGCCGGTCGCGATTCTGGCGGCGACCGACAGATCGGCGGTGCGGAGCGCGGTGACCCCTTCGGCCGTGGCGACCCAGACGTAATGACCGTCCGCCTGCACCACGATGCGGCGCGGATCGCTGCCGGCATCGATCGTCTTCAGAACTTTCCACCGGGCCGTGTCGATCAGCGCGACCTTGTTCGCGGCCGGCATGGTGACGAGGAGGCGTTCGTCGTCAGCCACGAACGTCCAGTCAAAGCCCGGCGCGTCGAGCTGGATCATGCCGAGGAGTTTCGTACCGCCGAACCCGAACTGCGGATCGACCACCGTCAGCGTGCCGTCGCCGTTGAGCGCGACCACGTAGTACTCATTGAGGCTCAGTGCCGGGCGCGTGAACATGTTGCCCCCGGAGAACGCCGCCACGCGCGCCGTACAACGCTTGCGGTCGAGCGGCCCTTCGGTCGAGCTGGAGGCGAGCCAGGCCGCGGGGTACACGCCGGACAGCGGTGTGCCGCTGCCCTCCGTCGTCAGCCTGACCTGAAACCGCGCCGGGTCGCCCTCGCGAAGCGACCCCTCCACTTTGAAGTCGACCGCGATGCCTGAATCGACCGCGTGGAACGGCGTGTCGGCTGCCAATGCCGGTGCTGCGGCCGCCAGAATGGAGAGTGCCAGGCTTCGGATCACGGGGACAGGATAAAGACGTACAGCGTGGTCCGGCTGTGAATTCACAACACCTCATTCGGGGTCGTCTTCTCAACGAGCCGAGACATGTCCGACACCACCGCGGGCGCGACGGTCGTTGCCGTTCTCGACACCCCACCGGCGTCGGGTGAGTCGCTGCGTGCGTCGGCGCGGCAGGCCGGCTGGCTCGAGGTTTCGATCGAGGCCGACCCGGC
>DATLWH010000799.1:0-4181 GCA_035576505.1 Thermoanaerobaculia bacterium
GTCCACCGAGCCCTACCAGGTGACGTTGGCCAGATGCGGCGCGGAGGTCCTGGAACTGGTGCGCAGAGACGCGCCGGACGTGATCATCTCCGACCTGATGATGCCCACCATGGACGGCTTCGCCCTCTGCAAGGCGCTGCGCGCGCGCAAGGAGACCAGGACCACTCCGATCATCATCGTCAGCGCGTCCGACGGGCGCGAGGATCTGGCCAGGGCCCTCGACGCCGGCGCCACCGACTTCATCGGCAAGCCTGTTCACGGAATCGAGCTGCGGGCGCGCGTCCGCTCGATGTTGCGCGTGGCGGGCGAGCAGCGGCTGGCCAATCAGCTCCTGGCGCTGCGGACCGACCTCTCCAACATGGCCGTCCACGACCTGCGGAACCCGCTGCAGGCCATGATGTTCTCGATCGAGATCCTGCGGCGCATTCCGTTGGACGAGCGGGCCAAAGTGGTGGTGGAGCGGTTGGCCAATCTGACCACCTCGTTCAACGGCCTCCTCAACGAGATGCTCATCGTCGCCAAGAGCGAGTCGGGCCAGATTCAGATTTGCCCCTCGGCTCTCCGCTTCGGCGATCTGCTGGCGAACGTGGTGGCCTCCATCGAGCCGATCGCGCGCAGAACCGAGGTCATCATCGAAACGCATGGGGACCTCGATCAGGTCGTGGAGATCGACGCCCGGCTCAGCGAGCGTTGCATGGAGAATCTGCTCACCAACGCCGTCAAGTTCAGTCCCCGGAGCGGCCACGTCCGCGTCGTCGCGGAGAATCGCCCGAACGCGTTCGTGATCGAGGTGATGGACACAGGGGGAGGCGTCCCGGCGGAGTATCGCGAGATGATCTTCGAGCGATTCATGGCTCTTCCATCGGAAGACAAGCTGATTCCGCAGACAGGTCTCGGCCTGGCGTTCTGCAAACTCGTCGTCGTGGCTCATGGCGGGACGATCGAGGCCCTTCCGAATCAACCGCACGGCACCATCATGCGGATCTCGCTGCCGAGCGCGTGTCGCGTCAGGGCTGAAATCAGGGGTGGATGACGCCAGCGGAATGTGTGAAGCACTGTCAGTTCAGCCGCGGAGCGGCGATATCTACGTAGCCCAGTGCGTGAGCACTGGGGATAGTGGATTGCATATTCAACAGCCGCGGAGCGGCGGCATCTCCGAAGAGGTTCTGCCCTGGTGACGAGCGATACGCTGGTCTGAGGTCTTGAATCATGACATCCGGAGATGTCGCCGCTCCGCGGCTGACCACCATGTCATTCGAGACCCAATGCTCACGCATTGGGCTACGTAGATGACGCCGCTCCGCGGCTTCCGGGAGTTTGTTTCAGATCGAAACAGATCGGCGGGCGGAGAATCTCGAGCACAGTGGATTCGTGGACACTGAACACTTGTGTCTGCGATTCCACGTCGATGGCGAGAAATGCACGTTCGTGCCTCTCACTTCAATGACAGTCATTGGGAGGCGCTCACCTCGATTTCAATCCTGACACGATGCCGCCGAGATCATCCTTCGCCGGCCGGTTCGAGGAACCGGTGCAGCACTTCGGTGAGGCTCTTGAGGCTCACCGGTTTGGTCATGTAGTCATCCGCTCCGGCGGCGAGGCATCTCTCGCGGTCGCCTCCCATGGCGAATGCGGTGAGTGCCACGATGGGCGTCTTCTCCAGCAGGCTGTGTCGGCGGATGCGGCGGATGGCTTCGAAGCCGTCGAGGCGCGGCATCTGGATGTCCATGAAGATCATTGCGGGATGACATTCGACGGCGCGCTCCACCGCTTCGAACCCGTCCGAGGCGACGATCATGGCGTACCCGCGGCTGTCGATGAAGTCGCGCATCACCTCGATGTTGGATGCATTGTCCTCGGCCAGGAGGATCAGGCCGCTCTTGCGCGGCTCGCGCCTCGTCTCGAGGTTACGCGCCGAGGGGACCACGCGGCCCACCGACGCCGCCAGTTGGTCGTACGAGACCGGCTTCACCACGTAGTCGGAAGCTCCGAGCGCCCGGCCGCGGGGCTCGTCGTCGACGACCGAAACGACGATCACCGGAATGTGCCGCGTCTCCGCCCTCGACTTGATCTCTCCGAGAATGTTCCAGCCGGATTCCCCATCCAGCATGATGTCGAGGATGATGACCGCGGGATTGTGTTGCGCTGCCAGCGAAAGGGCCTGGGCACCCCCGTCGTGGATGACAGCCGCGAACCCGATCGTCCGAAGGTAGCGGGCGATCTGCTCGGCGGTGATGGCGTCATCTTCGATGACCAGCGCTGTCAGAGAGTCACTCTCCGGCGACGGCGAACGCATCGGTTCCGTTGGGGTGGCCTGCGAAGTATCCGTGGGTTGCCGCCACGGAATCATGACGGTGAAGCGGCTCCCCTGGCCGACGGCGCTCTCGACGTCGACGCGCCCGCCGTGGAGCTGCGTCATGCGCCGGACGAGCGATAAGCCGAGGCCTGTCCCGGAGAACTGCCGCGCATAGGTGCTGTCGAGTTGGACGAACGGCCGGAAGAGTTGATCGATCCCGTCGGCCGAGATGCCGATTCCGGTGTCCCACACGGAGAAGGAAACGGTGTTCTGTTTGGCGGAGCTCGACACATCCAGCCCTACGGCGCCACCGTCGGGTGTGAACTTCACGGCGTTCGAGAGGAGGTTGACCAGGATCTGTTTGAGTCTCCGGTCGTCGGCGATGAGCGTGACCAGCGACGGATCGACGGTGGTCGAAAGGCGGATCCGCTTCTTCGCGGCATGCTCGCGGACCATGCGCACCGCGGCCTCGCAGAGTGCTCTGACGCCGACCGGGGCGATCGACAGCTCGAGCTTGCCGGCCTCGATCTTCGAGAGGTCGAGGATGTCGTTGATGAGATCCAGCAGATGCCTGCCGCTTTCCTCGATGGTCTTCAGCGACTTTCGCTGGCGGTCGTTCAGCGGGCCGTGGATCCCTTCCTCCAGCACTTCCGACATCCCCAGGATGGCGTTGAGCGGCGTGCGCAGTTCGTGGCTCATGTTGGCCAGGAACTCGTCTTTCAGGCTGCTGGCGGCCGACAGCTCGATGTTGGCCGCGGCGAGCTCGTTGGTGCGAAGCTCCAGCTCACGATTGACGCTGGCGAGTTGCCGCGTCCGTTCCTCGACGCGGTCTTCGAGCTGGATATTCAACTCGCGGACCGCGGCCTCCGCTTTCTGGCGCTCGCCGATCTCCCGCCTGGCCTCGCCATACAGCCGGGCGTTGTCGATGGCCACCGAGGCCAGTTGTGCGAAACGCTCCACGATCTCGATCTGCTCGGGGGAGAACTGACGTTCCGCATCCAGATTGGCAATCCCGATCACCCCGGTGACCTTGTTCCCCGACCGCACGGGAACCGCAAACGATGCATGCAACTCGACAGGGAGGTCACGCTTTCGATCGGGCCACGTGGCCACGTCGCTGACGGACATGGTCAGTCCTCGGTCCCAGACCTGGCCGACCAGACCCTCGCCCCTCAGCATCTCAGGCTTCAACGTCGCAAAGACGCCCGTGCCGCCGGCCGGGATCAACCGGCCCGGGTCGTTTTCATCGACGATTCCGACGAAGACGTGCTGCGTTTCGGTGATGGCGGCACAGCGATTGGCAATCGCCAGCAGCAACTCGGGGAGGTCGAGCCGGTTCATGAGGCCGACGGCGGTCTCGTGAAGCGCGGCCAGGTATTCGTTCTGACGGCGGACGGCCAGCTCGGACTTTCTCCGTTCTCCGATGTCGGTTCCGACGAAAAAGATGAACTCCGTCTCTCCCGTCGACGAGAGAACGGGACGGCCGTGCCATTCGACGAGCAGAACGCGCCCGTCGCGGGTGCGCAGTTGCCGTTCGGATGTCGTGGGCGCCATCGATTCGGAAATCTTCCGTAGCGTTGCCCGGGCATCGGCCTGATCGTCAGGGACGACGAATGTCGAGAAGTAGTCGGCGTCATGGACCTCTTCGCGCGTATAGCCAAGGGCGGTCAGGATGGCCTCATTCATCATCATCACGCGTCCGTCGACTGAAACGGCGATAAAGAATGCAGGCGAAGATTCGATCAGGCTGTTATTGAACTGCATCTCTTGAACGAGGCGTTCTTCGGCGCGCGTGCGGTCGGTGATGTCTTCGCCGATGCTCGCCGTACCGGTGACCTCCCCGGACGCCGAAAAACTCAGTGAGTTATTCCACTGGATGATGCGG
>DATLWH010000800.1:0-3228 GCA_035576505.1 Thermoanaerobaculia bacterium
CGAGGCGGCTCTTCGGCGCGCGCAGCGGATACCCGCGGCTGAACGTGCTCGACTCCACGGTGCCTCAGGCCGTGCAGGCGCTGGAGTCGCGTCTCAACCTGCAACGCACGCTGTTCATGGTCGCATCGAAGTCCGGGACGACGACGGAGCCGGCGGTGTTTCACCGCTACTTCTACGACCGCGTGAAGTCGGTCAAGGGCGACAAAGCCGGCCAGAACTTCATCGCCGTCACCGATCCTGACACGCAGCTTGGCCGCGACGCTGCCGCCGACAAGTTCCGGAAGGTCTTCATCAACCAGCCCGACATCGGCGGCCGCTACTCGGCACTCTCGTACTTCGGAATGGTGCCGGCCGCCATCTCCGGTGTCGACGTGACCACCCTTCTCGACCGCGCCGTTCACGCCAGCCACATCGCCAGGGTCCCGGGCGTGAAGAAGAACCCGGCCGCGATGCTGGGGACTGTCATCGGCACGCTGGCGACTCAAGGCCGCGACAAATTGACGCTGATCACCCCGGCACCGCTCGATACGCTCGGCCTCTGGATCGAACAGCTCATCGCCGAATCGACCGGCAAAGAGGGCAAAGGCATCCTTCCCGTCGCCGGAGAGCCGCTGCTGAGCCCGGGCGACTACGGCCACGACCGGCTCTTCATCTGCGTCCGCACGCGCGGCTCAGACATGACCTCGACGTTGAAGGGACTCACTGCCGCCGGCCATCCGGTCGTCGACCTGGTGCTCGACGAGGCGATCGACATCGGTGAGATTTTTTTCACCTGGGAGTTCGCCACGGCCGTGGCCGGTGCGCTGCTCGGCATCGACGCCTTCGATCAGCCGAACGTGCAGGAGTCGAAAGACAACACGAAGCGCCTCTTGGAGGAGTACAAGGCCAGCGGCACGATGCACACCGACCAGACGCAGGTGAAGCCGGATGATGCCGGTGCGATCGGTACGCTGCTGGCCAGCGTGAAGGCGGGCGACTACTTCGCGCTCACCGAATACATCGCAGAGTCGCCGGAGCGCGACAAGCGCATCGCCTCGATCCGCGAGACGATCGGCAGCGAGCTGCACGTGGCCACCACCACCGGGTACGGCCCGCGCTTCCTCCATTCGACCGGACAGTTGCACAAGGGCGGACCGGCCACCGGCGTTTACATGCAGCTCACGGGAGGCGGCGGTCAGGACGTGCCGATCCCGAATGAGAAGTTCGGCTTCGGCGTGCTCGTACGCGCGCAGGCCATCGGCGACCTGCAGTCGTTGGCCAGCCGGAAACGGCGGGCCATCAGCGTGAACCTCGGCGAAGACATCGAGGCGGGGCTGGATTCTCTGGCAAAGACGGTGAATGAAGCACTGGCAAAGGTGACGAAATGACGCAAGCGCAATTCGGCGTAATCGGTCTGGCCGTGATGGGCGAGAACCTCGCCCTCAACATCGAAGAGCACGGCTTCCCGGTGGCCGTCTGGAACCGCGACGCGACGGTGACGGACCAGTTCATGGCCAAACACGCGGGAAAGAAGTTCACAGCCGCGAAGACGCTCGAAGAGCTCGTGCAGGCCATCGAGCGGCCGCGCCGGATCGTCATGATGATCAAGGCCGGCGCGCCGGTCGATATGACCATCGACAAACTCGCTCCGCTGCTGGATGAGGGCGACGTCGTCATCGACGGCGGCAACTCCTGGTTCAAAGATACACAGGAGCGGACGAAACGGCTCGAAGGAAAGAAGCTGCACTTCGTCGGTTCCGGCGTCTCCGGCGGCGAGGAGGGAGCGCGCTTCGGCCCCTCGCTCATGCCGGGCGGTTCGAAGGAATCGTGGGAGGCCATCAAGCCGGTCTTCGAAGCGATCTCGGCGAAGAGCGACTCCGGACCGTGCGTCACCCACGTCGGGCCGGACGGGGCGGGCCATTACGTGAAGATGGTTCACAACGGCATCGAGTACGGCGACATGCAGCTCATCGCCGAAGCCTACGAGATGCTGCGCCGAGGACTCGGCGCGGGCGCCGAAGAGCTGGCCGGCATCTTCGACGAATGGAACCGCGGCCCGCTCGAGTCGTTCCTGATCGAGATCACCGCGCACATCTTCCGGGTCAAAGATCCGGAGAGCGGCGCGCCGCTGGTCGACAAGGTGCTCGACAAGGCGGGACAGAAAGGGACCGGCAAGTGGACGGCGCAGATCGCGCTCGACCTGGCCGTGCCGATTCCGACCATCGCCGCCGCCATCGATGCGCGCGTGCTTTCGTCGATGAAAGACGAGCGCGTGGCCGCGTCGAAGGTGCTGTTCGGTCCGTCGGAGAAGCCGAACGTGGCCGACCGCAAGCAGTTCATCAGCGACGTACACGACGCTCTGTATGTTTCGAAGATCTGCTCCTACGCGCAGGGGATGGCGCTGATTCAAGCCGGTTCGCGCGAGTGGAACTGGTCGATCGACATGCGCGAGATGGCCCGCATCTGGAAGGGCGGCTGCATCATCCGCGCTCGTTTCCTCGATTCGATCATGCGCGCCTACGAGCGGAAGGCCGGCCTGACGAACCTGCTGCTCGACGATGCCTTCTCCGCCGACGCGCAGAAGTCGCAGTCCGCCTGGCGCCGGGCTGTCGCTTTTGCCCAGGCCAACGGAATCGCCGTGCCGTCGATGTCGGCAAGCCTCAGCTACTTCGACGCCTACCGCAGCGCCGAGCTGCCGCAGAACCTCACCCAGGCCCAGCGCGACTACTTCGGCTCACACACGTATCAACGGAATGACAAGGGGCCGGAAACGCCGTTCGTACACACGGATTGGATCCACAAATGAGAATCACAACTGCGGCTTGAACACCCCAGCCATCTTTTCTTTCATCTTCTCCAGCCATCCGCGGCGGAACCATTTGCTGAGTGTGACTTCCTCGCAGCGGGCCAGGTCCGCGTGGAACATCGTCTCCATCTGGGCGGCGATGGCGTCGTCGTAGATGTTGACGTTGACTTCGTCGTTGAGGCGGAAGCTGCGGTCGTCGAAGTTCGACGATCCGATCGTCGTCCAGGCGCCGTCGACCACCATCGTCTTGGCGTGCATCATGGCCGGCAGGTACTCGAAGATGCGGATGCCGCGGCGCAGCAGAAGCTCGTAGTGCCAGCGGCTGGCCTGGCGCGCCACCGGAACGTCGTTGAATTCTCCGGGCACGATGACGCGCACGTCGACTCCGCGGCGCACGGCTCCCTACAACGCACGGCGCGTGTCGGGATCGGGGAGGAAGTAGG
>DATLWH010000801.1:0-5312 GCA_035576505.1 Thermoanaerobaculia bacterium
GCCAGACATCGAGGTCGATTCCATCGAGTGCCACGACGCTCGAGCCGTTTACGCCGAAGACCTTTCGAACTCCGCGGATCCGGATTTCCGTTTCGGGTGCGTTTGACGCGCTCACCGGGCGGGCTCCAGTCCACGATGCCAGCGGAGCAGATAGCGCGACAGCCGCGCCAGTGCTGCATCGATGCCGAGGCCGAGCAGTCCGATCGTGATCATTCCGGCGATGATCTTGTCGGACCAGAAGAACTCGCGCGCCTCAAGAATCCGGTACCCGAGGCCGCTGTTGACGGCGATCATTTCCGCGACGATGACGACGATGAAGGCCACGCCGAAGCCGACGCGGACGCCGGTCATGATGTGCGGCATCGCCGCCGGTACCATGACGCGAAAGAAGAGCGCCATCGGGCGCGCTCCGAGATTGCGTGCGGCGCGGATGTAAATGGCATCGACGCTCCGCACCCCGGCGATGGTGTTCATCAGCACGGGAAAGAATGCACCGAGGCTGATCAGGAAGAAGGCGGGCGGGTTGCCGAGACCGAACCAAAGGATCGCCAGCGGGACGTAGGCGATGGGCGGGATGGGACGGAGCAACTGCAGGGCAGGGTTGAGATAGGAGTACGCCGTGTTGCTCGCGCCCATGGCCAGACCGAGCGGCAAGGCCAGAGCCGTTCCGATGAGGAAGCCGGCCATGACCCGGTAGAGGCTGGAGACGGCATCGGCCGGCAGTTCGCCGGAGATCATCCAGGCCAGCCAGCTCCCCGCTGCCGGGTCGTATGGCTCGAGAGGTTTGAGGTAGGCGATCCACCGGAGCAGAACGCGCGACGGCGCGGGAAGGATCATCGGATTGATCACCCCGGAGCGCGACAGCCCCTCCCACGCCAGGACGACGACGACCGGAACGATGATCGAGCGAAGGAGCGCCTGCGCCCGCGACGACATTTGACTATTTCGCTCCGTGCGATTTCTTGGCGGCGTCCAGCGCGCCGGTCTTGACCCAGTCCCGGGCGCTGGGCGGCCTTTCCATTCTTCCCACGCCGAGCTTCTGCATCAGATCGGTCGTGACCTGCACGTGCGCCACGGTGATGTCGTACGTGAAGGCGGCGTTCGACATGGCGTCGACGTACTCCTCATGCGTGAGCTGCCCTTTGAAGAGGTTGTCGCGAACGTATTTCTCGGCGAGCGCGGGGTTCTTCAGGAACGTCTGGGTGGCCTCCACGAAGCAGGCCAGGACGCGCTGGGCGATGCCGGATTTGTCGTTGTACATCTTCTCGGTCATGACCAGGGCTCGAATCGGCTCGCCCATCGGGGTGTCGTACGGCTTGATGATCTCTTTGCCGAAGCCCTTGGAGATTGCCTGCGCGGACTGGGGCTCGGATTGGCACATGGCGTCGATGTTCTTGCCGAGGAGCGCGCCGTTCAGATCGGCGTAAGCGAGATAGACGAGGTGCACGTCCTTGTCGCCCTTGTCGGACCACGTCAGATGATTCTTCTGCAGCTCGGCGAGGAGGCAGATCTCCTGCGCGCCGCCGCGGGCGACGCCGACCTTGCGCCCTTTGAGATCGCGCACGCTCTTCAGATTGAGATCGGAGCGGCCGACGATTCTCACGCCCCCTTTGGCGAATCCTGCCACGACATAGACCGGCGATCCGGCCGCGCGGCCGGCGATGGCGGCGTCGAGCGCGCTGGCGGCGATATCGATGTCGCCGGACAGGATCGCCGGGATGATGTCCAGCCCCTTGCCGAAGACTTTCTCATCGATCTTCAGGTGGTACTTCGGGGCGATCTCCTTCATGTAGGAGACGGCGCCATAGTGGGCAAACTTCAGGTTTCCGAGACGGACGAGGTCGTCCGCCCGCACGGCGGAGGCGAACAGCAAGGTCCAAACGGCGGCGAGAACGGTTTTCTTCGTCTTCATCGCTATCCCCTTAGGTCGAAAACCAGAAACTAGAAACCAGAAACTAGAAACCAGAAGGTAGAACCAACCTAGCTCTTCTAGTTTCTGGTTTCTAGTTTCTGGTTTCTTGGTCTCTGGTTTTCCCTCGGGAATCATTCCACGAACCTGCCCCTGTGGGTGAGGGGCGATTTTCCCCGCTCCTGCTACTCCTTCAGTGAATGCATCAAGTCCACACCGTCCTGCTCTCGAACCTGATCGCCATGAAGATGACAGGCATCGTCGACGACGTCCGCGGTCTGGCGGAGATCATCGAGGAGGAGCCTGACCTGACGGACGACGAACGCGAAGCGCTTCTCCGTGCCACGGGCCGGATGCTGGCGGAGGCGGACATCGTGCTCGCCTGGATCTCGCAGATACCGATGAGCGAGCTGGGGAACTGATCAGTCACCGCCGGCCGAGCAGGTGTACATGGGCGGACAATTGCCGAGCTGGGGATGGATGTCACGATTGGCGCCGAAGCAGAAGTTCTCGACGAAGTTCTTCGAGTACTTCTTGATGACGTCCGCCGGAATGTCTTTCGGCGTCAGCTCGTGGAACGCGAAGGCGATCGAGCCGGCCGGGCTGACGGTGCCGAGGAGATAGCCGTAAACGTCCGTGCGCACGTTCGGGCCGGGCGTTGCGGTCTCCGGCAGCCGGTAGCGCACTGCTCCGGACGTGCCGACGATCCAGCCCGGCAAGACGCCTCCGTTCGCGCGCCAGTAGTCGCTGTCGTAGACGTTGTCCATGACGAAGTGCGAGTGGCTGGCCAGGAGGTAGACCTGCTTTCTGTGCTTGTCGCGCATCCCGAGCAGGAGGTGGTAGACCTCGCGGCCGGTGGTCTGCTGGATTGGATAGTTGCCCATGCTGTGGCCGCACGACCGGCTGTCGGGGAGGGCGGCGTGCATGCCGGCGACGATGGTGCGGATCGCCGGGTCGCCGGCGTCACGATCCAGTACCTTCCGGAGCCAGGCCATCTGTGCATCGTCGAACATGTCGCAGGTACCGTTGTCGAGCGTGATGAAGTCGATACCGTTCATGACGACGTGGTAGTACGTCCGGACGGTGGTGTCGCTGGGATCGTCCTTCAGCCGCTGATCGCGGATGGCCGGGAGATCGAGCCAGGAGTTGAACGCCTTCACGAAGGCCCCTCGGGTCATCGGCCAGGTGGTCTCGTGATTTCCGATCCCGACGTAGATCGGAACGCCGCGATCATCGAAGGCCTTCACCTGGTTTTCGATCGCGTCTTTGAACGCACCTCGGAGATAGCCCTGAACCTGGAGCGGTGTGCCGGCCATGACGGCGGCCTGCGCGGTGTCTTCATCGAAGTTGTAGATGGCGCGCCAGTCGCCGAGGTGCCAGTAAAACTTCGCGCCATTGTTCTTCACCGCTTCGGCGATGGCCGGCATGACCACGTCGCCGCAGTTGCGCGAGTCGCCGGCGATGGCGAAGCGCCACGTGCCATCGGTGGCGGGGGGAGGGGTGGGTTGGGCGAGGATGGCGATCGGAAAGAGGACGGAGACGAGGGCGACCGCGAGCACGGCACTCTTTTGCATCCACGGATCATAAAAGCAAAACGCCCGGGCCAGGCCCGGGCGTCTGCATTATTTCGATGGAGACGGTGGATCAGCGGCGGGAGTTCGGTTTCGCGCCGGCCGCCACGTTCACGGTCACGGTCTGGCTGTCGACGCTGCCGCAGGGATTCGTGACGCGCACCCAGTACGACGTGGTGTCGTTGAGCGCCGAGGTCGTGAAGTTCGCGGTTGTGCCCCCGGCCAGAGGGAAGTTCACCAGGCCGCTCGATCCGGTAAACCACTGGTAGATGAATGGACCGCTGCCCGAGGCTTTGACGGAGAGCAGGGCCGGCCTGCCGGCGGAGACTGTCGAATTCTTCGGTTGATCGAGACCGAGAATGAACGGAGGATCGCAGGCCACCAGGACGAAAACCGTCGCTGAGGATGGTGTTACGCCGTCGGTGGCCGTGATGGTAACGGCGTGAATACCAGCCGCCGTGAGCGGTGTCGTGCGAATGGTCAGGACCGCATCGCCGCTGGTCGCAGTTGCTTTGATCAGCGAGGGCGAGACGGATGCCAGGAGATTGTCCGCATCGGTCGCCGCTGACAGCGTCACGTCGCCCGCGACCGTGCTGGGGATGAACGTCGAGAACGGGACGTCGATCGATTCCGCATTGCCCATGACCACCGGCGACGCCAGGACCGCATCTGTGAGAACGACGGTTGGTCCGAGGGATGCAGTGCCGCCTCCGCCGGTTCCGCCGCCAGTTCCGCCACCGGTTCCTCCACCGGTTCCACCGCCGGTTCCGCCACCGCCTGCGTCGCCGAGCGTTGCCGGATCAAATGGAAAGGCGCCCGGAAGCGGTGTGTCAGTCATCGAGAAGTCGCCGACGAGGAGACCGCTGGTGGGGGTGCATTGCAATTCGAAGTGCGCCTGGAAGCCCAACGGGTGAAAGAAGATGAGGAAGAGACCAGGGACCTTCGGGTCAGGAAATTTAAGCACTTCGTAAGAAGCCTTTGTTACCGTGAGCGTGCCGCCTGGAGTCTGGTTGGTGCATCCCGGCTGCCTATCGATCGAGAACGCCGAGCTCGCGACCGGGCTGTCGTTGGCGTGAACGCCGATCACAGAACCGATCGTGTACTTGCCGACCATCAACGGCTGGATTCCCGGTGCGTCGAAACCAAACCTGACGCCTGGGTTCGGGAACTTGACGCTGTCTGTGGAGCCGACGATGATGTCGATGTGGGTGGGACGCTGTCCCCCGGTGAAAAGGAGGTCATGTCCGATGTCGAGCGCGCCGACATCAAACGAGTACCCAGGCTTCGTGTACGTATTGGCCTTCCCATCACCCGAACCATAGGAATCGCCGTGGCGGCTTGTCCAAGTGAACACGGCTGTGGCCGGAGGCTTGGCCCGGCCCTGGCCATCCGGCGTCTGCGAAAATGCCGCAGGAGCCGCAACGGTTACGACAAATGCAAGAATAACCAGAATTCGACGCAGGACTTCCTCCGTAAGATGATTTTGGATTACTACAAATATACACTACACGCTACACGTGCGCAATGAACGAACCCCACACCCACGCCTGGGGCACACAACCCGAGATGTTCGGCCCTCGCCACGAGTATCGTCTCGGCATCATTACGCGTGAAGTGGAGAAACTGGAGCACGGCGCGCGCGTGCTGGACGCCGCGGTCGGCCTTGGGCAGCTTGCCGGCCGGATGCAACAACGCGGCTATGACGTCGTCGGCATCGACTACTCGTTCGATGCAGCCCTTCACGTCAAGGCAAATCTCGGCATCCCGGTCGTCATCGGTGACCTGACGCGCCTGCCGTTCCGCACCGGCGCCTTTGACGGGGTGACGACTGG
>DATLWH010000802.1:0-6447 GCA_035576505.1 Thermoanaerobaculia bacterium
GAAGTCGGGACCGAGGCGCTGCAGGCCTACGCCTGGGCCAAGCAATACGCGAAGAGTCCCCAGGGCGTCGGTCTCCGTCCGTACCTTGCCCACATGCAGAGCGCCGTCCGTAAGAGCATCAACCTCCGCAAAGCCGCCACCCCGAAGCCCGCCCCGCCCACCACCACCCCACCCGCCGCCCAGGGATTCCTCGCCCCGAACCTCGCCTCCCGCAACGCCGCCCCCGCCACCCCCGACGACGACCTCCCCGAGGATTTCCGCAAGGCCCTCGACGCCGTCAGCGACGAGGAGGATTGACCCATGACGCCCCGCCCCTCGCCCGTAACGGGCGGGGGGCGGTCATGGTGGCCGCGCCTACATCACTAAGGGCGTGAAGCACGAGCGAGGAGTACAATCGTAGCGATTCTTCCGGAGGTAAATCCGATGTGCACTCGCCCTAGCCCAGCGATCGCCATCCTGGCTATCCTTTTCGCGGCATCTCTCTCCGCCTCAACACGTCTGGTAACCACCGGCGGCACCGATGCCGGCGACTGCACGGTGACGCCGTGCGCCACGCTGAGCTATGCGATCGGCCAGGCAGTGACCGACGACACCGTCAGCGTTGGCCCGGGCACCTTTAGCAACGGCGGCGCGGCGATCGTCGTCAGCAAGAGTCTGCACGTGACGGGTGCGCAGGCAGGCGTCGATGCGCGAACGCGCGTGGCGCCGGAGAGCATCCTCACCGAGCCGGCGCGGTTGGCCGCGGACGGTGTCGTTCTCGACGGATTCACCATCACCTGCGGCATGTGCAATCCACCGCCGTGCGGCGCTGGATGCGGCATAGGCGTCTTCACCTCGTCATCGTTCTCCGGCTATGCAGTCGTCAACAACATCATCACCGGAAATCCCGTCGGAGTGACATTCGGTTCGAGCGGCGCACTGACGTCGAATCTGCTCACGAACAACATCTTCGACAACAATGTTGTTTTCCTCGGCGGACCTGGAAGCTACGGCATCTTCACCAGCGCGGCGGTCACGAATGCGGTCGTCGGTGGGAACCGCTTCAGCGGTCAGAGCTTCGGGCAGATCGACTTCATCGGCACGCCGTCACCGGCCACGGTCACGATCTCGGGCAACGACTTCCCGCTCGGGAGCACCGACGGGCCGGCGGTGATCCTGATCAACAATACCGGGACGATCATCACCGGCAACACCGTGACCGGCGGAAGTGCTTTCTTCGGCGTGCAATTCTTCGTGGGTGGCGACGACCACAACATCTCCATCATCAACAACGGCGTCATCGGCACACCCGGCGCCATCCTGATCACCGAGCTTATCGGCTTAGGGCCGAACGGACTGGTCACCGTGAACAGCAACACGTTTCTCAACAATCAAGTGGGAGTGAACGTGGGGAACCCTCCCGGGGTGCCGATCGAGATGCACTTCAACCGCATCGCGAACAACGCCACCGCCCTCATCACCAGTTCCGCCTCGGCCGCGGTCAACGGGCAGAACAACTGGTGGGGATGCAATGCCGGGCCGGCGACGTGCGCCACGAATTCGATCTCCGCCGGCTCGGCCGTGATTCTCGATCCATGGATCCTGATGAACATCGCCGCGGCGCCTTCAACGGTCCACCTGTTCCAGAGCAGCCTGGTCACCGTCGACTTCAATCACAACTCCCTCGGCGCCGCCATCAGCGGCTTTCCGAACTCCGTCCTCCCCTTCAGCGCCACCGGCGGAAACTTGTCCCAGCCTCCGTTCAGCCCGATCTTCCTCGGCATGTCTTTGATGCCGTTCACAGCAACCGCTGTTGGTCCGGCGACCGTCAGCGCCACGCTCGATGCACAGACGGTCACGGCGAACATCACGGTGACCGGTCCGATCCCAGCCGTGCCTCCGATGATGCTCGCGCTGCTGGCAGCGGTGCTCGGATCGATCGCGCTGTTCATGATGCGCAAGATCGTGGATTAGGTTTCGCGGTGGCGTGGTCTTGCGGCTTCGAGTAGGCCTTTGGTGTCGAGAGGCCTTTGGTGTCAGGCCTTCGTTCCTCTCTCCCCGCCTTTCCATTCTACATCCCGTAGCGACATTTTCCATTCCGAGGAGTTCGGATAGCGCTTTCCTCCACATCTCGCAGATTCATCGGACGTCTCGCCTCTCCGAGGGATCCTCGGCGTTGCCATGGACGCTCAACTCATCCGCTCACCCAGACTCGCTTTGGTGGCCGTAAAACCGACATGGGCGGCCGCGAGCGTCGCTATTGCCGATTCTCCCGGCTGGTTGAAGTACGCGAAAGACGCAACGGCGACGGTGCAGTCGGTAGCGACGATCATCGCGCTGGTGGTCGGCGCATGGTGGGTGCTTCGCCGGCGGCGCACGCGTCCGCGCGCGAACTTCAAACACATCGTGTCGCATGTGCCGCTTGACGAGGACACCTATCTCGTGCGGGTTACGGTAGCAGTCGAGAATGTCGGCGACGTGCTTCTGCGATTGGAAGAGTCGATTGGTGCCATTCGGCAGGTGGTACCCCTTCACGACCAAGTACGACCGGCTCTCAGGGCGCGTGGAACATTGGAGACTTCGGAGCAGTCCAAGCTTGCGTGGCCGTTCATCGACACAAGGAGGCGAGACTGGAGCGGGAACGAGATTGAGTCGGGCGAGTCAGCATCGTTCGAGTTCGAGCTATTCGCTCCACGGGACCGTACGCTTCGTGCTCGTGTACACCTACTTCAGAAACATCACGAAACCCGCAGATCAAGGTTTGGAATACGTCGACTCTCTACGAACTTAAATTCTCAGGTACGACCGATCTATGATCGGTGGAGTCACTCATGGGGGTGCAATGATGGCCAATGAACATACTCGCCAAGGTCCGCCAGATCCTGGAATCGCGCATCTCCTGGCTGAAAAAGTACAGCCGGCTTCACCGCCCGACTCCTCAAAGATAGACAAACAACCCTGAGATCCCGCAACCGCGCAACCCGTCACTTCGCCGCGGCGTCCGGTGCCCCCGGAATCTTGATCGGGCCCTGCTTGAGGTCTTCCTTGATGATGAGATCGAGGAAGAACTCGCGAACGCCGTCGCGGCCGCGAAGGCGGTAGACCTTGGCCACCTCGTACGGCCGCAGCTTGATCCCCGTCATCGTCTGGAGGTACTGGCAGAAGACGACGGCACGCGAGCGGAACGAGATGATGAGGATGAAAAGGAGCACGCCCGCGAAGGCGAGGAGCATCCCCGCGGCGACAGAGCGAACGCTGAAGAGCGACGTCAGAATGTTCATTTCTCGAACCCGCTTCGATCCTACCACGCGGAAGGAAGAGGCCGTTCGGGAGGCACTCCGTTACCGCGTAACGACTTCGTGACGCCCCACGCAACCTGGGCGAGCGTACGATTTTCCGCACCGGAGGAGTCATGGCCATCTCGCTGAAGGTCAACGGCGTCTCGCGGAGTGTCACGGCCGATCCGGACACGCCGCTTCTGTGGGTGTTGCGCGACGAGTTACAGTTGACCGGCTCGAAGTTCGGGTGCGGCATGGGGCTGTGCGGGGCGTGCACCGTGCTGGCCGACGGTCAGGCAATCCGGTCGTGCAGCACAGCGCTCAGCGCCGCGGCCGGAAAGAAGATCACCACGATCGAAGGTCTCTCTCCAAACGGCACCCATCCGCTGCAGCGGGCGTGGGATGAGGAGAACGTCGCCCAGTGCGGCTACTGCCAGACCGGACAGATCATGTCGGCGGCGGCTCTTCTCATCAAAAACCACGCTCCGACCGACGCGGACATCGACGCGGCCATGGACGGTAACATCTGCCGCTGCGGCACCTATCAGCGAGTGCGCAAGGCCATTCATCGCGCGGCGGGCGAGGTGTCGCGATGAGCATCGTCAAGGTCGATCGCCGCGACTTCGTGAAGCTGGCCGGGGCCGGCTCGGCCGGACTGGTCATCGGATTGCGGTGGCCTTCCTCGATGAAGGCATCTGGCAATCCGGCGAACGCACTCGGAACCTACGTCGAAATCGGCGCGGACAATGACGTCACCATCTACGTCCCGCACACGGAGATGGGTCAGGGCGTCCGCACATCCCTGCCGATGATCGTGGCCGAGGAGCTCGACGCCGACTGGGGACGCGTCAAGGTGAAGCAGACCGATCTCGACGCGCGATTCGGTGACCAGGGAACCGGAGGAAGCGGCAGCGTGCAGAGCCGCTGGATGGAGCTTCGGAAAGCAGGCGCCACCGCCCGAGCGATGCTCGTCGGCGCTGCCGCCTCGCAATGGGGCGTGGATGCGAAGGATTGCACCGTGGCCAAGGGCGTCATCAGGCACGGCCAGAGACAGGTCCCATTCGGCGCGGTAGCCGAGGCGGCGGCAAAGCTGCCCGTGCCGAAAGAGGTGGCTCTGAAGGATCCCTCGAACTTCACGATCGTCGGGCGGAAGGCCAATCGCGTCGACAACCCCGACATCGCGCGCGGCAAAGCGCAGTATGGGATCGACGTGCGCGTGCAGGGGATGCTTTATGCGTCCGTGGAGCGCTCGCCGGTCTTCGGCGGGAAGCCGGTGAGCTTCGACAGCGCGAAGGCGAAAGCGATTCCCGGCGTCCGGCACGTCGTGCAGATCGACTCGTTTCAGACGGATCTCCCGTGGAGCGGTGTCGCCGTCGTGGCCGATTCGACGTGGGCGGCGATGAAAGGCCGTAAGGCTCTCGATGTGAAGTGGAACGAGGGTTCCCGCGCGAACGAGAGCAGCACTGCCATGCGCACGGCCATGGTCGAGGCGCTCGCGAAGCCCGATGCCACTCGCTACCGGAACCGCGGAGACGTCGATGCGGCGCTGGCTGCCGCCGCGAAGAAGGTCGAAGCACAGTATGAGGTGCCGTTTCTCGCGCACGCGACGATGGAGCCGCAGAACGCGACCGTGTACGTCAGCGGCGACGGCGCGGAGGTCTGGGCGCCGACACAAGCCCCCGGCTCGGTGGCAGGTTCCATCGCGCGCATCCTCAAGATCAACAGGGAGAAGATCAAAGTCCACGTGACGCTGTTGGGTGGAGGGTTCGGCCGCCGCTTCAATTCCGACCCCGTGATCGAAGCGGCGCTGATCTCGAAGTCAACGGGCGCGCCGGTTCACGTTCAATGGACGCGGGAAGATGACCTGACCCACGACTTCTACCGTCCTGCCAGCATGCACAAGCTCGTCGGCGCGCTCGACGGCGACGGAAAGCTCGTGGCCATTTCCCATCGCATGGCATTGCCTTCCGTGCGCGCGTATTACCGCGGCCCGGCGGGTGAGAATCTGCACGAAGCGCGCGGCCTCGACGAGATCAACGAGCTCGTTCCCAACACGCGCGGCGAGTTCGTGCTGATTGACTCCGGCGTGCCGCGCGGCTGGTGGCGGGCGGTCGGCGCGTCGGCGAACGGATTCATCATCCAGTCCTTTCTCGACGAGATGGCCCACGCCGCCGGCAAAGACCCGATCGAGTTTCAGCTCGCCCTTCTCGGTCACGGCCTCGTCATCCCCTCCGGCAGCAAGGACGAGGCGGAGTATCCGTTCCGCGGCGATCGGGTGAGGAAGGTCATCGAGACCGTGCGGGAGAAATCGGGTTGGGGAACGCCGCTGCCCGCGGGACGCGCGCGCGGTTTCGCCTGGTTGTACGACGCGCTGACGCCATGCGCCGAAGTGGCCGAGGTCTCGCTGAGGAAGGATGGGACACCGCGCGTCCATCGAGTGGTCGCGGCGGTCGATTGCGGCATCGCCGTCAATCCCGACGGTGTGGCCGCCCAGATCGAGGGAGGCATTCTGTTCGGCCTCACGGCGGCGCTCAAGGGGAAGATCACCGTCGCGAACGGACGCGTCGAACAATCGAACTTCCACGACTACGAAATGTTGCGCATGAGCGATATGCCGGCGGTCGAAGTGCATATCGTGCCAAGCCGTGAGCTGCCGACAGGAACCGGAGAGCCGCCCGTTCCGCCGATCGCCCCCGCGGTGACGAACGCGCTCTTCGCGCTCACCGGCAAACGGGTGCGATCGTTGCCGATCGATCCGAAGGAGTTGCGGAAAGCAGAAGGATGAATGGAGCGGCAAAGCGTTGAATTGAAGTTCCGCCGCGTCCTCACTCTCGTTCTGGCCCTGCTGGCATTGCGCTCCGAGGTCGCAGCGAAAGGGCCCATCGACATGTCTGCCGGATGCAAGGCCAATCCCGCCCTCGTCGGTTCCTGCTTTGTCGTGCGCGGAAGGCTCTCCGCCTATAACGGCAATCCGACATTTCGCATCTGGCCCTTCGACACGCACCGTCTCCTCGGCGTCGTCCCGTCTGAAGACCCGCGCTCCCTTCCGGCAGAGCTTCGCGGGGTCGCCAGCTTCGATCACGACATTTTCGGAACCTTCACGGTCTGTCCCTTCACGAAGCGCAGGACCGGCGTGATGAGGTTCGTCTGTGTCGAGGCGGTACGCCATTCCAACGTTCGCAGTCGCCGG
>DATLWH010000803.1:0-7564 GCA_035576505.1 Thermoanaerobaculia bacterium
CCGTTCCACTACGCCTACGCCGTCAACTACAAGGCCACCCACTATTTCCGTCTCGACGACGGCACAGACGCCGAGACCGTGCTCGCACGCGCAAAGACCTCGCTGGCCGGCAACATCCCGGCGATGTTCGGTCTGGCCCTTTTCAGCTCGTTCCAGAGCGGGAGCGCCGGCGAGATCCCGATGCCCGGAGCCTCCGATACCAAAGTGGCGCTGCACGCGCTCGTCGCCGTCGGCTATGACGATGAAAAGACGATCTCGGCATTCGACCCGGCCACGGGGCGGATGAATCTGACCGGCGGCGCCCTCCGCGTGCGCAACTCCTGGGGAGCGTCGTGGGGCGAGGGCGGCTACGGATGGCTTCCCTATGACTACGTCCGGGCCGGGCTGACCTCGGACTGGTGGTGCCTGCTGCGCGCCGACTATCTCGATCTCGCTGATTTCAGTCCAGGGAGCGCCGCCAGCGGCGGCAATTCACCATGAAGAAACGAACCACGGGTACGCGCCGCACGACGAGCGGCGCAACCAAACGAGCCCCATCTCCGGCACCCCGAAGAAAACAGAAGGAGACCGACATGGCTGACGACAAACACAAAAACGCTGACTTCATCGGACACGTGGTCGGCGACGCCAAGAATCCGCAGGAGACGCGGATGCTGACCGGCTGGTTTGGCGACTCCGAGGAAGAGGGCTATCGCCGCCTCTATCTGGACGCGGAGCTGAGCAGCTATATCGACATCCCGGACGATGCCATTCTCCACACCGAGCCTCTGAAAGATGTGCAGCCTTCGGGCGGCGTCATCGTCTGGATCAAGCGCGACGCGGCGCTGAAACAGGGCGGCTCCGCGGCCAGCCGTGCCGCGCGCTTTCTTCAGGGCCAGGTGCAGCAGGACTTCGCCAGCGCCGGCGCCGCCGGCTCGCTCGAGAAGGCGGGGCTGCGCTGCGTCACCGAGGTGCCGTGCGGCGAGCCGACGGGATTCACCGGGCAGTGTACGAAGCAGCCCGACGTCGGCGGCGCATGGCCCTGTATCACGGCCATCCCGCACTGCTTCGAGGTGACCGGCTTCACCGGCAAGTGTACGCACGCGCCGTGGCCGAATCCCACCCGTTACATCGGTTGCACGTACCTCCACTGCCCGACGAGAGACCTCACCCACATCCCGCACATCTGCAATATCGTGGCGTCGGGCAACCCCGGCTGCGTGGTAGTAAACCCGCCTCAGGGCGGTGGAGAGACGGCACCCGCAGTCGGTGCCGCCGATGCCGAGAACGCCGCCGTGGCGGAGACGGCCCTTCCGGGATGCGGCTACACCAAGAGCTGGGGAGTCTGCGAGACGCACCTGCTCGGATGTGGGTTCACCAAGGATTGGGGCCATCAGTGTCCGACACTCATGCCCGACTGTCCCACCGCGGCGCCCGGCTGCGGCGTGAGCAGAAATCCGGTCTGCACCGATCTGCCGGGGTGCAACTGGACCAAGCAGCCGGCCATCTGCAACCAGGTCGACGCCGCTGCCGTAGGTCGCGCGGCGCCCCAGCCGGCGAGCATCATCTGCGCAACCAACATCGGCTGCGGCATCACCTCCCTCGGTTGCCCGACGACACCGAAGCTCTTCTGTCCGGTGCACACGAGCGCCGGCGCGCTCTGCCAGATCACGGCCCCACCGCAATGTCCCATCACCTTCGGTTGTCCGACGCTGTCCGGTGGGGGATGCAGGTTCGGTCCCGGCGGCGGTGTAACGCCCGAGCAACATTTCGCGGCCTTCGGCGCCGCGGCACCCGATGCAATCATCGCCACGGCCGTAGCCGGCTGCACCGTGCCACCTACATCGCCTGACTTTGGATGCACGAAATCAGGTCCGGTGTGTCCGCCGCCGCCGACTGAACCAAATACGCTCTGCACGCAGACCGGATCGCAATGTCCCACGAGTTGTGGACCGGCATGTCAGAGTCAGCAGCTGACCTGTACGTCGATCGGCGAGGCATGCGGCCACAAGCTGTGTACGCAAGCCCCTCCCGAGTGCACCATCTCTGACCCGCAGGCATGCACGGTACCTCTGGCTGGCTGCACTGGGGTTCCCTCCTGCGGCCAACTCACAATTCCGCAGATCAAATGCGTGGCACCCGCCGGTGCCCAGGCCTTCGCCGCACCGCGGCCACTACCGCTAACGCCGGTTGGCTGTCCCGCGTCCGATTTCGTCGCCTGCTCGCAGTTCGGAGGATGCCCAACGCTGCCGAAGGGTGACTGCACATTCTTCGGCTGTCCCTCACTCCCGCAGTTTGCGGCGGCCGGACCGGGTGGCGGCTGCACACAAAGCGGCCCGCTGTGTCCCACGCACGCCCGGCCGCAGTGCACCTTCTTCGGACCGGGTTGCCCACCGACTCCGGCCACGATCTGTACGCAGTTCGCTCCCTGCCCAACGCATCAGGGACTGCATTGTCCATCGAAGCAGTTCGAGTGCACCTTCGCCTGCACGCACAACGCGCCCGGCTGTCCGCCGAACACGGCCGCAACGCCCTGTTTCGGCCCGCTGACGGTTGGCGGCCCGCAATGTCCGGTGGCCAGCGGCTTCAATTGTCCGTCGCAGGCCGGCTGCCAGAGCATCGCCTGCGGTCAGAGCGTCGCCTGCGGCCAGAGCGTCGCCTGCGTCAGTGCCGGCTGCCAGCAGGGCGGCGGAGGGCAACAGGCGTTCGGCGCCGCATTCGACCAGTCGACGGAGTTCTGTCCGACTTCCGGAGGCTGCGGTGGCGTGGCGCAACAGGCGTTCGGCGCCCCGCAGACGCTGGCCACCGTCTGCACCCAGTTCGGTGCGGGGTGTCCGCGCACTCATGGATGCCCGACGCCCGGGATTGACTGCACGGTGTTGTGTACCCACGTCGGCGTGAACTGTCCGAACACGCACGCCACCGTCTGTACGCAGCTCTGCACGCACGCCGGTCCGCAATGTCCGCATACGCACGGATGCCCGACGCCCGGGATCGACTGTACGGTGTTGTGTACGCACCTCGGGCCGCAATGCCCGATCACGCGTGGACCGACGATCTGCACGCAGCTAGGCCCGCAATGCCCGCACACCGCCGCCTGCCCCTCGCCCGGCATCGATTGCACAGCCATCCTCTGCACGCACTTCGGACCGCAGTGCCCGAATACGGCTGCGACGGTCTGCACGCAGACCGGTCCGCAGTGCCCGCATCCAACCTTCCAAGGTCAGGCGTGTCCGATCACGTTCGCCGGTCCGCAGTGTCCGCGTGCCACCGGCATCAACTGTCCGTCGCAGCTCGGTTGCCAGAGCATCGCCTGTCAGAGCGTTGCCTGCCAAAGCGTCGCCTGTCAGCCCGGCGGCGGAGGGCAGCAGCAGTTTGCCTTCGCGCCGCAGGCGTTCGGCGCTCCGCAGACGCTGGCCACGGTCTGCACGCAAGCTCCACAATGCCCGCACACGCTGGGATGCCCGACGCCCGGGATTGATTGCACGGTCTTGTGTACGCACGTCGGCGTGAATTGCCCGAACACGCACGCCACGGTCTGTACGCAGCTCTGCACGCAGGCCGGTCCGCAATGCCCCCACACCCACGGATGCCCGACGCCCGGGATTGACTGCACCGTGTTGTGTACGCACGTCGGCGTGAATTGCCCGAACACGCATGCCACCGTCTGCACGCAGCTCTGCACGCAGGCCGGTCCGCAATGCCCGCACACACACGGATGCCCGACGCCCGGGATTGATTGCACCGTGCTGTGTACGCACGTCGGCGTGAATTGCCCGAACACGCATGCCACCGTCTGCACGCAGCTCTGCACGCAGGCCGGTCCGCAATGCCCGCACACCCATGGATGCCCGACGCCTGGGATTGATTGCACGGTGTTCTGTACACACCTCGGCCCGCAATGCCCGAACACCGCGGCCACGGTCTGCACGCAATCCGGCCCGCAGTGTCCGCCGCATCAAACGTTACAACTCTGCCCGATCACCGTCGGCAGTCCGCAGTGCCCCGTCGCCAGCGGTCTCAATTGCCCATCGCAGTTCGGCTGCCAGAGTGCCGTCTGCGGCGGTCAGAGCGCCGCTTGTGTCAGTGCCGCGTGCCAGCCGGGCGGCGGAGGGGGACAGCAGTTGCAGGCCTTCGGCGCACCTCACACGTTCGTCAATTGCGCCCATCTCCAACAGAACGCGACGCAACCACTCCAGGCCTGTCACACCTTCATGGGTTGCGTCCGCCCCCACAGTTGGTTCCCGGTCGATTGCTTCACCAACTTCTGCCCCTTTCCATCACCGGTATGGATCTGTCATCCCTAGAGCGTCGATCGAGGCGGTCCGGCCTCAGCCGGACCGCCTCCCATCCACCATTCCTGACGGTGCTACGATAAGGAACCCTTGAACAAGAACGATCTTGTCCACTACCTCATCGAGCGAGGTCTTCTGGACCGTCGCGCGGTCGTTGACGGCGACGTGATGGTCGTCGAGGGGGCACGGCGGCATCACAACTACTCCGTCATCCGCCGCCACGGCACGGGGCTCTTCGTCAAGCAGATGCAGCCCGACCAGGCCATGTCGGCGCAGACGCTCCAGAAGGAAGCGGCCTGCTACGTGATGATGGAGAGCGATCCGGCCGTGGCCGAGATCCATGCCCTGATGCCGCGCTTCCGCGCCTACGATCCCGACCGGCATATCCTGGTCATGGACCTGATCGGCGGCAGCGAGAACCTCAGCGAGTTGCATCGCCGCCTGAACGGCTTCCCGACCGATGTCGCGACGAGCGTCGGCGCGCTGTTGGCGCGGTATCACGAGGTCTCCAGCCGCGAGCTCCTTCCGCGCGCCAATGCCGCCATCTATCAGGGCCAGCCGCCGTGGATCCTCTCCTTTCACCTCATGCCGCACGGGTCGATGCAGGGTCTCAGCGCCGCCAACGGGCAGTTCATGACCATCCTGCAGAGCTATCCCGATTTCGGCCAGGCCCTCGACCGCATCCGCAACTCCTGGCGGCGCAATGTGCTCGTGCACGGCGACATGAAGTTCGACAACGTCGTCGTCCGCGATGCCCAGACGAGCGAGCAGACCATGCATGTGGTCGACTGGGAGTTGGCCGACGTCGGCGACTCGGCCTGGGACGTCGCCTCGATCCTGCAGGCCTATCTGACCTGGTGGATCTCCACGCTGCAGCGCGTTCCCAACAGCGAGCCGGACGACGCCGCGCAGTATCCGCTGGAGACGATCCAGCCGGCCATTCGCGCCTTCTGGGAGTCGTACGCCTCTTTGCGCATGCTCAGCGCGCGCGATGCCGATGCAGAGCTCGAGCGCGCCGTCAGCTACGCCGGCGCCCGGATGCTGCAGACCGTCTACGAGTCGATGGCCTGGGCTCCGGCGCTTACGCAACACGCCGTCTGGCAGGTCCAGGCGTGTATGAACATCCTCAAGGCGCCGCGGGCCGCGGCCACCGATCTTCTCGGATTTCCGGCAGGTGTCAATGTCTGACGCCGATCGCATCCACGACGACCTGCGGCGGCTGCTTCGCGCCGTGGTGATCCGTACGCCGATGAACTATGAGCTGGCCGGGCGGACACACAACGTCGCTCCGTTCGGCGCCGGGCAGTCTCCGACGTGGAGCGCCTGGTCGGCCGGACAGGCGCCTCTTGTCATCGACCTGCAGACGCGCATCTACGACGAGGCGTACTGCCGCCCCCTCGGGTCGCGCATCGATCCTCCATCCAATCCCGTCAACATCCTCGATGCGCTCTCCGCCGCCAACGCGGGGCAGGACCGGTGGGAGAGCGGATGGTCGCTCGCGCAGATGATGCCGAACGGCCACGCCATGGCCCGCAAGGGGGATCTGTCGAACACCTTCGGGCCCGGCGAGTTCGCCGCGGCCCAGGCCGGCCATGTCGCTGCCGGCGCGCCGCTGCACGTTCTCTTCGCGCGCGAATCGCGCACGCAGCAGCCCGGCTTCTACATCGCCAACGGCGACACCCCCGCCCCCTTCGGCGCCGACAGCCGGATGACGCGCATCTACTGGCACATCAGCGAGGAGGGCGCCGTCCCGCTCACGCGCTCCGTGACGTCGCTCCTCAATCGCTATCAGGTGCCGTTTCGTTTCAAGACCCTCTCGTACAGCGGCGTCTACTCGCGCGCCGATGCGGCAGTGTTGTATTTCGCCGCCCGCTACTACCAGATCGTTGCGCGCGTTCTCCCGCCGATCCGCGCGGAAGTCAGGAAGTACCTGCGCCCCGCCACGCCGCTGCTGACGCGGAGACTGCACGACGGCATCGGCCTGGCCGAGGATCCCGGCACAGGCGAGAGCTTCGGCATGAGCCGGAGCAGACTGATCGCCCAGGCCATCTGGGACGCCTTCGCCCGCGGCATGCAGACAGAAGAGTCGCGGATGATGGAGCTGGCCATCCAGTTCG
Organism: Thermoanaerobaculia bacterium; assembly: GCA_035576505.1. Classification (GTDB taxonomy): domain Bacteria; phylum Acidobacteriota; class Thermoanaerobaculia; order Gp7-AA8; family Gp7-AA8; genus JADGNZ01. The sequence continues at coordinate 6,392 of DATLWH010000803.1, forward strand.
AGAGAAACGGTCTGTCGCTCGAGCGGCCGCACCTGCGCGGTGCCAGCGCCGACATCTACGAGGCAGCGGCATGAGCGCGCTCCCTGCCGAGATTCCGGTACCAGACCCGAGGGAACGCTTTCTCGACGTGGCCTGGTCGATCGGCATGCGCCTCTGCCGCGACGCCATCTGGGACGGCGAGCGCTGCAACTGGCTCGGCGATTCGATGGAAGCGCACGGCGGCGAGTGGAAGGTGGCCCATAAGTCGTTCGGACCCGATCTCTACTCCGGGACGATCGGCATCGCTCTCTTCCTGGCGCGGCTGCATCGTATGCGTCCCGACAGCGTGCTCGCGCAGACCGCGCGCGGCGCCATCCGTCAGGCCCTCTCGAAAGCGGATGAGATCCCGCCGGGTTTTCGTCACGCGCTCTACAGCGGCTGGATCGGCATTGCTCTGGTGCTGCTCGACGCCGCGCAGCTTCTCGATGAATCGCCGCTGAAGAAGGAAGCGCTGCGGCTCGTCGACGGACAGCTCGGCCACGACATCGACGCGATGTCACTCGACGTCATCAGCGGCGCGGCAGGCGCGATCGCCGGACTCTGCGCCATCGACCGCCGCCTCGGCAGCGACCGCTATCTCGATGAGTCTCGCCGCCTCGGTGAGCACCTCTTGACGCACGCGCACCGCGACGACGACGCCTGGTCGTGGACCACGATGCCGCCGCTCGGTCCCACGGAGCAGAAGGATCTGGCCGGCTACTCGCACGGCGCCGCCGGCATCGCTCTCGGCCTGCTCGAGCTGTTCGCGCGCACCGATGACAGCCGCTTCATGGACGGCGCGCTCGGCGGCTTCGCGTACGAGCGGCGGCACTTCTCCGCCGAGCAGCAGAACTGGCCCGACTTCCGTTCGTTCGCCTCCCCGAATCCGCAGCAGCTCGGCTACTCGCTGGCGTGGTGCCACGGAGCGCCCGGCATCGGCCTCTCGCGGCTGCGCGCATTCACATTGACGAACGATGAGACCTACCGCCGCGAAGCCGAGTCGGCCCTCGGCGGAACCTACCGGCCGCTGACGATGGCCTCGGGCACCGACGGATACTCCCTCTGCCACGGCCTGGCCGGAAACGCGGAGCTCTTCATCGCCGCCGCCGGCACATTGGGCGACGAACGCTATCGCGCCGTCGCCGAGGCGGTCGG
>DATLWH010000804.1:0-2670 GCA_035576505.1 Thermoanaerobaculia bacterium
CCACACCCCGCTCCCGCTAAAATCACCAACCATGCTCGAATCCTTCGACATCGTCGTCATCGGCGGCGGGACGGCTGGACTGGTGACCGCCTCAGGCTGTGCGCGCCTCGGCCGCAAGGTGGCGCTGATCGAGCGCGAAAAACTCGGCGGCGACTGCCTCTGGACCGGCTGCGTCCCGACGAAGGCGCTCGTGGCCACGGCGCGGCTCGTCCATCAGATGCAGCACGCTGACGCCTACGGCCTGGAACGCCAGACGGTTCGCGTCACGCCCAGGTCGATCATGGATTCGATGCGGGCGCGGCGCCACGCCATCGAGCATCACGACGACCCGGAGAAGTTTCGCGCCCTCGGCGTCGATGTGATCTTCGGTGAGGCGACGCTCGCCTCGCGCAACGAAGTCGTTGTGGGCGGACGGCGGCTCGCCGCCAGAGACATCGTCATCGCCACCGGCACCCGCACGGCCACTCCACCCGTCGAAGGTCTCGTCGAGAACGGCTTTCTCGATCACGCATCGTTCCTGGAGCAGGATGCCTTCTCCCCCTCGCTGCTCCTCCTGGGCGGAGGCTACATCGGCATCGAGTTCGCGCAGCTCTTCCGCCGTTTCGGAAGCGAGGTCGTCGTGGTCGAGATGCTCGACGAGATCATCAACAAAGAGGACGCCGACGTCATCGCCCGCATTCGCAGGATCCTCACCGAGGAAGGGATCGAGATCCGTACCGGCTGGGCCGCCAAGTCGGTGCGCGTTGACGCGGGAAAGAAAGTCGTCCGCATCGAGAACAAGCTCGGCGAGACGATGGAGCTGCGCGTCGACGAGATCTTCGTCGCCAGCGGGCGCCGCGCCAATACGGAAACCCTCGGGCTCGAAGCCGCGGGCGTGAAAACGAACCACGGCTTCGTCGTCGTCGACAAATACCTGCAGACGTCCGTGCCGCGCATCTGGGCATGCGGCGACGTCCATGGAGGGATGCAGTTCACGCACGTTGCCGCATACGAGGCGGTCAAGCTCGTGCGGAACATGCTCTTCCCAGGGCGTTCTCCCGTCCGCTACGACAACGTCCCGTGGGGGCTATACACCGATCCCGAGGTCGGCCATATCGGGATGACGGAAGCGGAAGCGCTCAAGGCCCACGGCGCGGACGACGTCCGGACGTACAGCGTGGAGATGGCCGAGGTCGACCGCGCCGTGGTCGATCGCACCACGCGCGGATTCGTGAAGCTCGTCTGCGACAAACGCGGCCACATCCTCGGCGCGCACGCGCTCTGTGCCAACGCCTCGACCCTCATCGAAACGCTCGTCCTGGCCCGGCAGAAGAAGGTCACAGTTGCCCAGCTCGCGCAGCTCATTTCGCCTTATCCCTCTCTCGCCGAGGCCCTGCAGAAAGCGGCGTCGCTGTACTACCAGGATGTGGCGAAAGGATGGATGGGGTCGGTGGGAAAGAAGATTGCAGCGTGGTCGCAATGACCCGTCCGTCATAGAATCTCCCGGATCTTGCAAGATGGAGGCAGTATGAAAAAACTTCTGATCGTCCCGTTCGCACTCCTTTTCGCCGCCTGCGCCCACAGCAAAGGACCGATGGCGATGGCCACGCTCGACTCGACCAGCGGCTCGACAGCGAAGGGCGTGGTTCACTTCCAGAGTGCCGGCGAGGCTGGCGTCGAAGTCGTCGCCGACCTTACCGGCGTCCCGCCCGGTGTTCACGGTTTCCACGTGCACGAGAAGGGCGACTGCGGCAACAACGCCGCGAATGCCGGCGGCCACTTCAATCCCGGCGGCATGGTCCACGGCGCTCCGGATGCCGTTTCCCACCACGCCGGCGACTTCGGCAACGTGACCGCGGATGACAAGGGCGAAGTTCACGCACGCTTCACGACACACTCGATCACGATCAACACCGGCACGAACGCGGTCGTCGGCCATGCCGTCGTTCTGCACGGCAATCCGGACGATCTCGTCTCCCAGCCCGCCGGCAACGCAGGTCCCCGCATCGCTTGCGGCGTGGCTGCGCTCACGGGCAACATGTAACGCAGTAGCAGGAACGACATCATGAAGCGCCTGGCCCTCATCGCTCTCGTCGTTTTTCCGCTTGCCTGCGCCTCCCATCAAGGGGCGGCCAAGAGTACGGTCACGCCCGGCCGTGGCGTGATCAAGCTGACGATCACGCCGAATCCGGTCGTGGCCACATCACTCGGCGGCACGAAGTACGATTTCCCGTTCGACATTGTCGTCAAGGAGACCGGCGGTCATCCCGTGACCATCGACAATGTGACGGCGAACGTGTACGCCGGCGGCGGCATCCTGGTAGCGACGGAGACCTATGACGCGGCGAAGATCAAGTCCCTCGGCTTCGCTACGACGATCCTGGCCAAAGGCGAGCTTCGTTACCACTTCGACCCACGCAAGGACGTCTCCGATGACCACCTCTTCAGCTCCGTCTACGGGGACGTCCGCGTCGAAGCCACCGACGACAACGGCTCGCGAGCCAGCTCGACGTCGACGATTACAGTGACGAAGAAGTAGGACGCCGCGATAGCGGCGTGAAGAAGGTAGCCAGGGGTGCAAGCGCTTTTTGCGAGCACCCCCTGGTCTTCGCTATCTCTTGAAAGCGTGCCGCGTTAGCCGGCATTTCTCACACTCTCATTGGAATCGTCGGCACCCTGTACCCCATCGAG
>DATLWH010000805.1:0-6932 GCA_035576505.1 Thermoanaerobaculia bacterium
CTCAGGGCAATCTCGTCAATGTGCGGCGAGGAGCAGATCTCCCCCACCTTGGTCACGCCCGTGACCCCGGAAATGCTGCGCGAGGCGTGGGCCCAACCGTTGCGCTTACGCGTCTGGGCGACCACCAGCTCGCCCTCGTGCCAGATCGAGAGCCAGGTTATCGAATCCGGGGTCAGCATCTGGGCCGCGGCAAAGTCGCCCCAGCCCCCGTTCCTTTCGATCCATTCCCTGGCCGCCTCGTAGCTGCCAGCCGGGAAAGAGCCCTTGCCCCCGGCGCCGATCGAGACCGAGCGCAGCCAGATCTTGTCTTCGGCGCCCTTGAGGTCGGCGAAGGCCCGCTTCAGGTCCGCTTCGCCATCGATGAGGATGTTTTCCGGGACCCGGATACCGGCCGCCTTGAACTTGAGCCAGGACTTGTATTTGTGGACGCAGGTGTCGATGACCTCATTGTCCGGGGCATAGAGCCGGATCCCCAGCGCCTCAATCTCGGCGCGGAACTTCATCGCCTCATAGAGCTCAACATCGTGCTGGAAATGGATCATGTCCGGCCTTTCCAGGGCCAGCACCTTGAGCAAAGCTTCCCTATAGCCTGGCTTGGTGGAATAGGGCACCAGATATTTCCGGACCGCCGTGCAGAGCGCGAGGTCCATCGGATCCGAGCCGGTGCCGATGACATCCTCGCCCGGGCCGGGATTCTTGAGCAGCGACTTGATCACGCCGTTGGATTGCACGCTGCCCGCGCCGGTGATCAAGATCTTGGGCATCGCCGTTTCATTCCCTCTCCAGTTCGGCATAGCCGAAGCCGTCCATCCCGTAATGGTTTCCGCAGTAAAAGAGCAGGGTTTTGCCCTCGTGGCGCAGCACGCTGCCAAAACAGATCATTCCGCTGTCCCAGCCCTCGGCAGATACGTCGATGCCGACGCGCCCGTCCTGCCGCTCAAAGCGGACGCCGTCCTCGGACTCGGCGTAGCCGAGCCGATAGCCCTTGTCCAGGTGGCGGATGGAGTAGATCATCCGGTAGCGCCCGCCCTCAACCCAGACGCTGGGCTTGGCCAGACCGTGCTCCTTGTCGTCCTGGAAGGAGAAGCAGTGCTCACCTTCAGCGCTGCCCCAGTCGATGCCGTCGGCCGAGCGCATGTGTTTGGTGACGTAATAGGGCTGCAGCTTGCCCCGGTTGTCGACCCAGCCGCCGCGGTAGTCGCCCAGGTACCACATGCGGAAGCCCCCGCCCTCTTCCATGACGATCGGCGCGCAGCGCGAATGCATCTCGGCCTGCGTGCGCTCGAGGATGGGCACCCGGCTGTAACGCCGGAAGCTTAGGCCTTCATCCTTGCTGATGGCAAGGCCGCTAAAGATGCTGTAAGGATAGCTGACTCCCAGCTGGTAGCCTGAGTAATAAAGCCAGAGCTCCTTGCCCTGGCGGAGCGCCGAGGCGGTCACGACGCCGTGATCGTCGAAGGCCCCGCGCTCGCCGACGTCCAGCGAAGGCCGTTCGGAGTAGCCCAGGATCCTCCCCGGGTTCGAGGGATCGCAGTCGACGTAGCCGACCCTGCCGACGTTGTCCGCGTCGCAAAAGGTCAGGAAGATGCGGAGCCTGCCGTCCGTGGTGACATAGGGCGTGGGCACCATGGTGTTTTTCCTGTACCAGGGCAGGCTGAAGCTTTGATGGCTGCAGATCAGCCCTTTTTTCTGCCAGTTCACGCGAGCTCCCGCCTAGGCGCTGCCTTCAGGGCCGCCTGAACGGCGGCAGGAACCGCCTTCAGCCTGAAGTTGAAGATCTCTGGACCGTTCATGAAGAGGTCGTCTTGCGAGCGCCAGCTCCCCTTCTCTTCGATCTCGACAGCCGAATCCGCAGTGCGCGGCCGGCGCGCGCCACCTTTGGCCACGATGAGGTCTTGGGCGCCACAGGCTGTCGTAGGCAGAAAGTAGTCGGGACTCTGCGTGCAAAAGAGCAGGAAATCGATCTCCTCCGGCCTGCAGACGCCGCTGGCAAAGAGTTTCTCCGCCGCAGCCACCGCGAGGTCGGAAGCACATTCGCCGTCCGCCGCGATGTGCCAGGACGTGATTCCGGTCTTCTCGTAGATCTTCTGCGCATCCCAGTCGCCGAGCTCGGAGGCGAGCACCTCGTTCGTCAGCGCGGCGGCCGGAAGATGCGAGGCGATTCCACGGATGGCTGCTCGTCTCATGCGGAAACCGTTCACGCGCGCACGAGTTGCAGGCCGATGTCGCCGGGGACGATGTTGCGCGTGTCGATGATGAGCTTGGCGCTGCTGTAGAGCGCCGGATCCTTGAACTGAGAGTGGGGGGTCGAAACGAGCACGGCGTCGTACTTGCCCAGCTCCTCCGCGGTACACGGTACCGACTTGAGGCCGAGGTCATGTTTCCGCCCGCGCCGCGCCGCCGGGACATAGGGATCGCAGTACGCGACGACCGCTCCGCGCTCCTGGAGTAATTCGAGCAATTCGAATGACGGCGATTCGCGGTCATCGTCGATGTCGGCCTTGTAGGAGAGACCGAGCACCAGCACCTTCGCCCCGACGATGCTCTTGCCGTTTGCGTTCACGGCATCGACAGTCTTTTGAATCACCAGGCGCGGCATCGACGTGTTGATCTCGCCGGCAAGTTCGATGAAGCGTGCCCAGACGCCGTGTTCGGCCGCTTTCCAGGTGAGATAAAAGGGGTCGAGCGGGATGCAGTGTCCGCCCAGGCCGGGCCCGGGGTAGAACGGCATGAAACCGAACGGTTTGGTCTTGGCCGCCTCAATGACTTCCCAGACGTTGATGCCCATCCGGTCGAAGACGATCTTCATCTCGTTGACGAGGGCGATGTTGACGGCGCGGAAGATGTTCTCGAGCAGTTTCGCCGATTCGGCCACCTCCGCCGAGGCCACCGGAACGACGCGGTCGATTGCGGCGCCGTAGAGCGCGGAGGCGGCCCGAAGCGACGGCGCATCGATGCCGCCGACCACTTTCGGGATCGTCTTTGTATTGAAGCTCTCGTTACCCGGATCCTCGCGTTCGGGCGAAAACGCCGCGAAGAAGTCTTCGCCGCAACGGAGGCCCGAGCGCTCCAGGCGCGGGAGCAACTCCTCGCGGGTGGTTCCGGGATAGGTCGTCGACTCGAGAACGACGAGCTGGCCGCGCCGCAGGGTGGCCGAAATCGTTTCGGCAGTGATGCGGATGTATTTGAGATCGGGCTCACGGTGGCTGCCGAGCGGCGTGGGGACGCAGATCACGATGGCGTCACATTCACCGAGCCGGCCGAAGTTCGTCGTCGCCGCCGCGCGCGACTGACCGAAGGCACGGCGGATGCGCTCCACGCCGATGTGGCGTATGTACGAATCGCCGCGCCCGAGGGCATCGACCTTCTCGGAATCGACGTCAAAACCGAGGACCTCGAACCCAGACTCCTCGAAGAGCAGGACCAGCGGCAGGCCGACATAGCCCAGCCCGATCACGCCGATGCGCGCGGTGCGCGTCTCGAACTTGCGCAGCAGGTCGTCGAGTGCCGAGGTCTGTGGTTCCATGGTGTCGGTCATACCGTCATCCCTCTGAATCAGCAGCCGTAATACCGGCGATACCAGGCCACGAAATTGCGAATCCCCTCTTCCACGCTCGTCGACGGCCGGAACCCGACGGCCTGCTCCAGCTCGGAGACATCGGCGCGCGTCGACGGCACGTCGCCCGGCTGCATGGGGAGCAATTCCATCGTGGCCTTTTTCCCCAGCGCTGTTTCGATCGCGGCGATGTAGTCGAGGAGTTGCACCGGCCGGTTGTTTCCAATGTTGAAGACGCGATAGGGGGCGCGGCTCCGGGCGGGATCGGGGTTGTCGCTGCTCCACGATGGGTCGGGGGCCGCGGGGGCGTCGAGCACGCGCACCACACCCTCGACGATGTCGTCGATATAGGTGAAGTCACGCACCATGTTGCCGTGGTTGTAGATCGGAATCGGCTCATCGTTGAGGATGCCGCGGGTGAAACGGAAGAGAGCCATGTCCGGCCGGCCCCATGGGCCGTAGACGGTAAAGAAACGCAGGCCTGTACACGGCACACCGAAAAGGTGCGCGTACGTGTGGGCCATCAGCTCGTTCGCCTTCTTCGTCGCGGCGTACAACGAGATCGGATGGTCGACGTTCTGGTGTTCGGAGAACGGCTGATTTGTATTCGCGCCATAGACCGAGCTCGAAGAGGCGTAGACGAGATGCTTCACGCCGAGCTGACGCGATGCCTCCAGGATGTTGAGGAAGCCGCGGATGTTCGAGTCGACGTATGCGTGCGGATCGATGAGCGAGTAGCGCACACCGGCCTGGGCGGCGAGGTGAACGATGCGCGCGGGCCGCTCTGTTGCGAAGAAGCTCCGCATGCCGGCGTCATCCGCGACGTCGGCCTTGATGAAGCGGAAGTTCGGGAACCGGCCAATTTCCTGGAGTCGCGCCTCTTTTAACGAGACGTCGTAGTAGGTGGTAAGGCTGTCGATGCCGACGACCTCCTCGCCGCGCTCGAGGAGCCGCTGCGCCACGTGAAAACCGATGAAGCCGGCCGCGCCGGTCACGACGATCCGCTTCGACAGGCGGGCTTCGCCCCCTTCGGTGTGCAGGCCGCCCGATCCGGCGGTGTTCTCGACCGATCTTGACATCGCGAATTTGCGCCGGCCACCGCGAGGCGCCGGCATGGCTCACCTGGCGCCCAGGTCGTCCGGGATCATGACGCCGCTCTCAGCCAGCTCGCGGCTGAGCCGCTCGATCTCGGCCGACATGGCGTCGTACTCCACCATCTTTCGCCGAAGGAACGAGGCCGTGACGTTGACCTTCTCCTCGATCCCCTTCGGCGTCAACTTGTACGCGTACGCGAGCTTGTTCTGGCTGTTCCGAAAGTTGCGCATCTTCAGCCACCCCTTCTCGATGAGGGCGCGAAGGCAGTAGTTCACCTTTCCTACGCTGATCCCGAGGTGCCGGGCCAGCTCACGCTGTGACGCCTCCGGGTTCTCCTGGAGGAAGCGGAGGAGCTGATATCGGATCTCGTCCGTGAGAGGAGGGGGCATTCGAAGCGTTCAACGGTTGAACGCACCTATTGGAACATAGAGCGACGATGGTCGCAACCCTCGACGCGCTATCATCCTGCCTCCGAATGGCTGGGAACTCCGACAGAAAGCGCGCGCTCATCACCGGCATCACAGGACAGGACGGCTCCTACCTGGCCGAGTTGCTGCTCGGGAAGAATTACGAAGTCCACGGCGTGATCCGCCGCTCATCGTCTTTCAATACGTCGCGCATCGATCATCTTTATCAGGACCCCCATGAATCCGACCGCCGGCTGTTCCTCCACTACGGCGATCTCAACGACGCTTCATCGTTGAACCGCATCCTCCGCCTGGTCGATCCGGCCGAGATTTACAACCTTGGCGCGCAGAGCCACGTGAAAGTCTCGTTCGATACGCCCGACTACACCGGAGATGTGACCGGCGTTGGCCTTACACGCCTGCTCGAAGGGGTGCGCGAGCTTCAGATCCGGCCGCGGATTTATCAAGCGTCGTCATCGGAGATGTTCGGCAAGGTCGTGGAGACGCCGCAGAACGAGAGGACCCCTTTCTATCCTCGAAGCCCATACGGAATCGCCAAGGTCTACGCCTATTGGATGGCGGTGAACTACAGGGAGGCGTACGGCCTCTTCGCCGTGAACGGCATCCTCTTCAACCACGAATCACCGCGGCGCGGCGAAACGTTCGTGACGCGCAAAATCACACGGGCTGTCGGCCGGATCAGGCACGGCCTGCAGGACTGCCTTTTCCTCGGCAATCTCGACGCCAAGCGCGACTGGGGCTATGCCCGGGACTACGTCGACGCCATGTGGCGGATGCTGCAACACGACGAGCCGGAAGACTTCGTCATCGCCACGGGCGAGACTCATACGGTGAGAGAGTGCTGCGAGCGCGCCTTTTCCCGCGCCGGGATCGAGCTGGAGTGGAAGGGCAAGGGGGCCGACGAACGCGGAGTCGAGCGTGGCAGCGGGCGCGTGTTTGTCACGCTCGATCCACGCCATTTGCGGCCGACGGAGGTTGACCTTCTCCTCGGCGATGCCACGAAGGCACGAGAACGTCTCGGGTGGCAGCCGTCGACGACGTTCGCGGAGCTGATTGATCTGATGACCGACGCCGATCTGCAGCTCGCCGCCGGCGAGGCAAAGCTCCTGTCATGACATTCTGGAACGGCTGCCGCGTACTGCTCACAGGAGGCAATGGCTTCCTCGGCCGCGCTCTGCGTTCGGAACTGATGCGCCTTGGCGCGGGCGACGTGCTGGCTCCCGCGCGGCCCGAGCTCGATCTCCTCGACGCCGCATCCGTCGGCAATTACCTTGACGATGAGAAACCGAACCTCATCATCCACGCGGCCGCCGTGGTCGGCGGTATCGGCGCGAACCGCGATCATCCAGGCCGCTTCTTCTACGAGAACGCGGCCATGGGCATCCACCTCATCGAGGCGGCGCGCCAGAGCGGCGTCGAGAAGTTCGTCTGCATCGGCACCGTCTGCGCGTATCCAAACCTGACTCCGGTGCCATTTCGTGAAGACGACCTCTGGAACGGATACCCTGAGAAGACCAACGCACCCTATGGACTGGCGAAGCGAATGTTGCTCGCGCAACTGCAGGCTTACCGGCAGGAGTACGGGTTCCGCGGGGTCTTCCTCCTGCCCGCGAATCTTTACGGCCCCGGCGACAACTTCGATCTCAACACAAGCCATGTAATCCCGGCGATGATCCGCAAGTTCATGGAGGCTGCCGATCGGGGCGAACGGACTGTAACGCTCTGGGGTGACGGCTCTCCAACACGCGAGTTCCTCTACGTCGACGACGCCGCGAAGGGGATCACCGCGGCGGCCGAACACTATGACGGACCGGAGCCGGTGAACCTCGGGACGCAGGAAGAAGTGTCGATCG
>DATLWH010000806.1:0-4849 GCA_035576505.1 Thermoanaerobaculia bacterium
ATCTCGCTCGACACAGGCACGCCGGAGCAGAAGATCCGGGTCATCGCGCCGGAGGTGGGCGGAGGTTTCGGCAGCAAGATCCCTCACTATCCCGAGGACTCCATGGCCATCTTCGCCTCGAAGATGCTGAACCGGCCGGTGAAGTGGACCGAGAGCCGCAGCGAGAACTACCGCGCCACCATTCACGGCCGCGACCACATCCAGGACGTCGAGCTGGCGGCGATGAAGGACGGCACGATCGTCGGGCTGCGCGCCACGGTCTGGGCCAACCTCGGCGCCTACCTCTCCACCGCATCGACCGGCATCCCCACCATCCTCCACGGCCTCATGCTCTCCGGCGTCTACAAGATCCCCAACATTCACGAGGACGTCTACGGCGTGTTCACCAACACCACGCCGGTCGACGCCTATCGCGGAGCGGGCCGCCCCGAGGCCACGTTCATGGTGGAAAGGATGATCGACCTGCTCGCCCACAAGCTGAAAATGGATCCCGTGGACGTGCGCCGGAAAAACATGATTCCGCCGTTTACAGACGGATACCAGGTGGCCACGGGATTGACTTACGACACCGGAAACTACGAAGGGGCGCTGGCCAAAGCGCTGGAGATGGCCGGCTACGAGAAGCTCCGCAAGCAGCAGGCGGCGATGCGCGCGAAGGGCGAGTACCTCGGCATCGGACTCTGCACCTACGCCGAGATCTGCGGGCTCGGGCCGTCGCAGGTGGCCGGCGCGGTCGGGTTCGGCGGCGGCCTGTGGGAGAGCGCCATCGTCCGCTTCCACCCCTCGGGCAAGGTCAACGTGATGGTCGGCATCTCGCCGCACGGCCAGGGGGAGGAGACGACCTTCGCCCAGATCGTGGCCAGCGAGCTCGGCGTCGGCGTCGACGACGTCGAGATCACGCACGGAGACACGGAAAAGACGCCGATGGGCTGGGGCACCTACGGGAGCCGCGGCACCGCGGTCGGAAGCGGCGCGCTCATGGGGGCCATCGCCAAGATCAAGGACAAAGCGAAGACGCTGACGGCGCACCTGCTCGAAGCCTCGGTCGACGACATCGACTACGCGGACGGGAAGTTCTTCGTCAAGGGCTCGCCCACCAAGTCGAAGAGCATTCAGGAAGTGGCGCTGATGGCGAACGTGGCCTGGAACATGCCGAAGGGCCTCGAGCCTGGGCTGGAGGCGTCGTCGTTCTTCGACCCGCCGAACTTCGTCTACCCCTTCGGCGCGCACATCGCCGTGGTGAAGGTCGACGCGGAGACTGGCGAGATCGCCCTGCAGCGCTACATCGCCGTCGACGACTGCGGGAAGGTCATCAACCCCATGATCGTGGCCGGTCAGATCCACGGCGGGATCGCCCAGGGAATGGGGCAGGCGCTGTGGGAGCAGGCGGTCTACGATGACGACGGCCAGCTCCTGAGCGGCTCGATGATGGACTACGCCGTTCCCAAGGCGGCGTTCTTCCCGAAATTCGAGCTGGCCATGACCGAGACGCTGACCACGGTGAATCCGCTCGGCGTGAAGGGGATCGGCGAGACCGGCACGATCGCATCGACGCCCGCGGTCTACAACGCCGTGGCCGACGCGCTGGCGCCGCTGGGCGTGAAGGCCATCAACATGCCGCTCACACCCGAGAGAGTGTGGCGGGCCATCCGGGAAGCGAGGAGCTGAACATGTTCGCCGCCGAATTCGAATATCACCGTCCGAAGACCGTGGCCGAGGCCGTGAAACTGCTCCGCAAGGTCAAGGGTTCCAGGCTCCTGGCCGGAGGGCACAGCCTCCTGCCGGCCATGAAGCTGCGCATGGCCTCGCCGGCGGCGCTCATCGACATCAGCCGCATCGACGAGTTGAACGGGATCAAGGCCACGAAAGATGGCCTGAAGATCGGGGCCATGACCACGCATGCCGCCATCGCGGCGTCGGCGGTCGTGCGCAAGCACTGCCCCGTGCTCGCCGAGACGGCGGGGATCATCGGCGACCTGCAGGTGAGAAACCGCGGCACGATCGGCGGCTCGGTCGCCCATGCCGATCCGGGCGCCGACTATCCGACTCTCCTGCTGCTCCTCGACGCGCGGGTCACGGCCGTCAATGGAAAAGAGCGGCAGATCGCGGCGGAGAAGTTCTTCGTCGACCTCTTCACCACGTCGCTCAAGCAGGGCGAGCTGCTCGCGTCCGTCACCTTTCCGCCTCTGAGCTCGGCCGCGTCCGCGATCTACCTCAAGCATCGCCATCCGGCCTCGTCGTTCGCCGTGGTCGGCGTGGCCGCGCTGGTTCAAGTGAAGAAGGGAAAGTGCGCGGACGTACGGATCGCCATCGGGGGAGCCACATCCACTCCCGTCCGCGTCAAAGCAGCGGAGAAGCTGTTGACCGGCCAGGCCCCCACTCCCGCAAACATCGCCCGCGCCGCGGACGCCGTCGGCGACGCGCTCGAGAACCCCCTCGGCGATCCCTACGCATCGGGCGAGTTCCGCGTCCACCTGGCCTCGGTCATGACCAAGCGAGCCTTGACCGCGGTGACGGGGTAGGGGCCGGAGCGCTGGCGTCCTCGCCGGCTGGCGAGGCGCCGTCTCGGCGCCTCGAGGGGACGAAGGACAACAACCGTAAGGTGCAGAGAAAAGACCTCTCGACAACGACCTCCGTGCGCTTTCCGCGACCCCTGCCGGGGTCGTGTCTCAAACATCGCACGCATACCGGTGGTCGCTCGCTAACGCTCGCACCACCGGCTACCCTACGAGCCGCCTCCGGCGGCTTATCCGACGCTTCGCCGCGCCGCGACATTTCTCACCGTCCGAACGCGTACCTCACCCCTCCGTACACCGCCGGACTCTTCGCCTTTGCCTCATCGCGGAACGCTTCGACGTGAAAGGGACAGTACCGCGCGCGGAGCAACACCTCCATCCGCGCAACAGGCCGGACCAGCTCCGCTTCCACGTTCCACGTCGTCTGTGCGGTGAAGCCCCTGAGCTTGACGTATGACGGGCCGGCGCCCACCCGGAACCAGGGCGAGATCGCGCGCGTCACATCACCGTGGACGATCGTCATCTGAGGATCGGCCCACTCGCCGGCGACAGCGGCACTCCACGGGCCGGATTGGCCGAACAACTCGACGGCGGAGAGCAGCTTCGTGTCGCTGCTGCTCCCCCGTTGAATCGTCTGGGCGCCCGCGGCGACGCCGATTCCGTAGTGGGTCTGTGCCATGAGCGGCACGGTGAGGGATAGGAACAGGAATAGGATTGCCGAGGCTTTCATGCCCGCAGATACGTGCCTGATGCGACTCCTGTCCAGACCGCGGTTCTGGGGTCGAACGTAGGTCGGACTCTCCAGTCCGACCGGTTCTTGCGCGGCTGGTTACGACAAGCGGATTAACAATTACCAGCCTCCCGAGTACAGGTCGGACTAGAGAGTCCGACCTACGTTGAACACACCTCCCCGCGAGACCACCGTCACCACCTCGCCGGACGGGTGGCTCATCTCCTTCATCACGATCTCGTCTTCGGTCATCACCATCACCGTTGACGAGCGCGTGCCGTATCCGTGCGCGGGGAGTGAGACGAACACCTCTTCCTCGATGGCGCCCCCGCGCGGGGTGGTCAGGAAGCGCATCAGATCGCCGGCGAGGTCACCTTCCAGTGCCTGGAACATCGCTTCACGGGCCATGGCGATCTTGGGCCAGTCGACCGCGGCGGGGGCGTTGCTGACGGCGAAGATGCCGTCGTCGAGCCGGCGCGCGGGAGCGTCGGTGGCGACATGAGCGGCAGTGCGCCGGTCGCCGACGATGAGATGGAATCCGGCGTACTCTTCGGGACGGATGTTCTCGGCGTACGTGAGCGGCGCGATGACCGAACGGACGAAGTCGCCGACCAGCGCGCCGCGCGATCGCGCGCCTGGTGCGTCCTCCGCTCCGCGGATGTTCGTCACCGCCGCGAAGCGGCCATCCCGCGTGACGGCCAGCCAGCTCCCACCAGCGCGCAGGTCGCGGCCCCCGGCGATCTTCGGGTCGTCATCCCACACGTGCAGCGCACGGGTGGGGCGATCGTAAAACTCATCGCGGTTGGCGGCGATGACGATCGGCCGGCGTTTCGAGGCGTGGACGGCGATGGCGATGAGGCACATGGACAGCTATCGCGGCAGCAAGTGCTTCTGCACTTTCCCCAACGCTGTCCGCGGGATCGACTCCACCGGCACAAACCGACGCGGCACTTTGAATGACGCCAGTTGTTCGCGGCAGCATCGTTCGAGCGCATCGGGATCGAAGCCGTCGAGCGGGATGATGAACGCCACAGGCACTTCCCCGCGCACCTCGTCCGGCATCCCGACCACGGCGGCTTCGGCCACACCGGGCTGCTCGAGCAGCAGCTCCTCGATCTCGCGCGGATAGATGTTGAAGCCGCCGGAGATGATGAGGTCCGACTTCCGCCCGAGGAGGGTGTAGTAGCCGTCGTCCGAACGGGTGGCCAGATCGCCCGTGCGAAACCAACCGTCGACGAAAGCCGCGGCGGTGGCCTCGGGGCGCCGCCAGTATCCGGCGCAGACGTTCGGCCCGTGCACGAACAGCTCCCCCTCTTCGATCCGCACGGAAATCCCAGGCAGCGGGAAGCCCACCGTTCCGGCGCGCCGCTCGCCGGCGTATGGGTTGCTCATCGTCATGAACGTCTCGGTCATCCCGTAGCGCTCGAGGATCACGTGTCCGAACAGCGCGCGGAATTCTTCGAGCACCTGCGCGGGAAGCGGCGCCGAACCGCTGACGAACAGCCGCATCGCCGCACCGATCCGGCGCGCGATGTCGGGAGGCGTGTCGAGCAGGCGCACATAGATGGTGGGGACGCCGAAGAACAGCGACGGCTTGAAATCG
>DATLWH010000807.1:0-2348 GCA_035576505.1 Thermoanaerobaculia bacterium
GCAATGCACATATCGTCGATGGACGGCTCATCACATCGTTCTCGCCGTATCAGCTTCGGACGTTTGCTGTGCGCCTGGCGCAGCCAACGTCGAAGGCGTATACGCCGCACGTGAAGGCGTTGGTGCTGCCGTACGACCGCATTGTTTCGAGTCACGACGGCGCGAAGCCGTCGCCTGGTTTCGATGCCGCCGGCCGCGCGCTCCCGGCGGAAATGCTGCCCCGCGATGTCGACTACGCCGGCATCCGTTTTCACCTCGGCGCCGAAGCGCAGCCGAACGCTGTCGTCGCGCACGGTCAGTCGATTGCGCTGCCGGGCGAAGCGAAACGGCTCTACCTTCTCGCCGCAGCCGACGGCGATCAGAAAGCGACCTTCGTCATCGACGGCAAGCCGGTCGAGCTCACCATTCAGGACTGGAGCGGCTACGTCGGCCAGTGGGACAACCGCATCTGGGCGAAGAAGCGGGAGACGTTGCCGCCGCGGCCGGACGCGCCGCCGAATGCGCCGCCGCGCAATCGTGCGGCCACGGTCTTCGCCGGCCTGACGCCCGGTTTCATCAAACGCGCCCCGATCGCCTGGTACGCCTCGCATCGTCACAACGCCGGCGGGGCGAACGAGCCGTATGCCTATTCGTATCTCTTCGCCTACGCCATCGATCTCCCTCCCGGCGCGCGAACGCTGACGCTCCCGGAGAACGACAAGATCCGTGTGCTCTCGGCAACGGTTTCGGATGAAGCGCGCGGTGTGACCGAGGCGCAGCCGCTGTATGACACACTGATCCACAGATGATTCCGCAGATGATTTTTATCCGCAGATGACGCAGATGAACGCAGATGAGAACGACCGGCCGCCTTTATCTGTGTTCATCTGCGTCATCTGCGGATAAAACGTCCTTGGAGCCAACCGTATGAAACGAATCCTCACCGCCGTCGCCATTCTCTTCCTCGCCTGCTCGAAACAGGAGCTGAAAACAGGCAAGCAATTCACCCTGGCCGTCATCCCGCAAGGGTCGACGCACGAGTTCTGGAAGAGCATCCACGCCGGAGCGTTGAAAGCGTCGCAGGACGAAGCGAAGGCCGGCATCACGGTCAACATCATCTGGAAAGGGCCGATGCGCGAGGACGACCGCGAGCAGCAGGTACAGGTCGTCGAGGGCTTCGTCACGCAGCATGTCGACGGCATCGTCCTGGCGCCGTTCGACAAGAACGCGCTCGTGCGGCCGGTCGAGGAAGCGAAGCGGGCCGGCATCCCCACCGTGGTGATCGATTCCGCGCTGGAGTCGAACGATCCCATCAGCTTCGTGGCCAGCAACAACTACCACGGCGGCGAGCTTGCCGCCGACGAGATGGGACGCATCCTGGGCGGGAAGGGGAAGGTCCTCGCTCTGCGCTATCAGGAAGGCGTCTTCAGCACCGAGCAGCGCGAGAAGGGATTCATCGAGCGGATGAAGGCCGCCTATCCCGGCATCGTCCTCGTCTCCTCGAATCAGTTCGCCGGCGCCACGCGCGACACGGCCAAGACGGCGGCGGAGAATCTTCTCAACCGCTTCGGCAACGACATCGACGGCATGTTCACGCCGAACGAGTCATCGACCGCCGGCGCGCTCCTGGCGCTCGAAGATGCCGGGAAAGCGGGAAAGATCCGTTTCATCGGCTTCGACTCCAGCGACGTCTTCGTCAAGGCCATGCACGACGGGAAGCTGCACGGCATCGTCGTGCAGAATCCGTTTCGGATGGGCGAGCTCGGGGTCAAGACGCTCGTCGATCACCTCCTCGGCAAGAAGATCGAGAAGCGCGTCGACACCGGCGTCACGCTGATCACACCGGCGAATGTCGATACGCCGGAGGCGAAGGTGCTGTTGCATCCGTTGGTTCCCCCCGGTACGTAGGTCGGACTACGTAGGTCGGACTACGTAGGTCGGACTCTCCAGTCCGACCGGAGCTTGGGAGGCCGGTAATTGATAGATGCCTGTAGTTACCAATCGCGCAAGCCCCGGTCGGACTAGAGAGTCCGACCTACGTTTTACCCATGCTCACCCTCCACTCCATCAGCAAACACTTCGGCGCCACCGTCGCGCTCGACGGCGTCGATCTCGAGATCGGGCCCGGCGAGGTGCACGCGCTCATCGGTGAGAACGGCGCGGGGAAGAGCACGCTCATGAACATCCTCTCCGGCGCGTTTCCGCCGGACGGCGGGACGATGATGGTCGGCGGCCGGCCGTATGCGCCGCGCGGGCCAGCCGATGCGCGCGCGCGCGGCATCGCGCACATTCACCAGGAGCTTGCGCTCTGCGCGCATCTGCCGGTGGCCGAGAACATCCTCATGGGCATCGAGCCGTCGCGCGGCGGC